>CAZJXY010000447.1:0-3434 GCA_964549925.1 uncultured Bdellovibrionales bacterium
AGCGCTTTTGTGCCGCGTAGAAAATAAATCTCTCCGGCGGTTAGAAGCGCAATTGAGCAGATTAAAAGCGATGGTAGTCGGTCCCAATCTTTAATTGAGTGATCAAAGAACAGCAGATAGAGCGAGCCAGATAGTACCGCAAATCCAGTAGTCGACCAGGCCACAACAACAATCGGTACATGCTCAGAAAATACTTTTTTCTTCGCATCACCAATTACGACAAAGATTGAACCGAGGATAGCAAGCAGGAGCCCGGTCATCAAAAAAAGTGTCCGACTTTAAAACTTAAAGCTCGGACACTCTAACCGGAATGTTACTCAACCGCACCGTGCTTTTTCAGTAGTTCAACCATGTCTTGTTTAAACATATTGTTGGCCACAGTTAACGCACTAGTGCCATCACTGCCTTTAGCATTCACGTTCGCACCGGCCTTGATCAACCTCTCAATCGCATCGGTGTTCCCATTTTGAACGGCCACCATCAACGGAGTTTCTCCAGAACCATTAGCTAAATTGGGGTCTGCCTTCTTATCGAGTAGTAACTGAAAGATATCCGGGTTATCGATCGCTATAATTAGGGGCGTCCGACCGCCTTCGGTTTTTGCGTTAGGATCTGCGCCAGCGTTTAGCAATACTTCGATCATTTCTTTGTTCGATTGCTCGACCGCATAACTGAGCGGCGTATACACTATGTTCGAGCGGTTGAGCTCAGCTTTGCCTTCCGCCAACGCTTTGACCACGCCAGCATAGCCATATTGCGTCGCAATGAGTACAACACTGTCGCCATCGGAATCTAATATATTCGGGTCTGCGCCAGCTTCTAACAAAGCTTTTACAATCGCTTCATGACCACTTGCTGCAGCTAAAAACAGCGCTGTGCGCCCCTCGTGCGGCTCTTTCACATTCAAATCCGCACCAGCTTTAGCCAACGCCTTTAGTACCTCAACCTGGCCCGTATCAGCTGCGCGCATCAATGGGGTGTGCCCTACTCCGTCGACATGGTTCAAATTAGCCTTAGCTTCGATCAGCGCGTTAACCACAGAAACGTCACCGTTTTGCGCAGCCCATCCCAAAACCGCTCGACCATCCTTAACGTAGCTTGGATCAGCGCCTGCAGCGAGCGCTGCAGCCACTCTGTCTTTGTCCATCATAAAAACAGCCGTTAGGAGATCCTCATTCGGATTTTTGCCCGGCGGTTCAATCTCTTTTAGGGTGACATCACCTGAGGCTGTAATCGTGGATCCGTCAGCTGTTGTTATAGTTGTTACCTGAGTATCAGCTGAGGGCTCAGTAGCTGGCATGGCCTCATGCGCTTCTGATTTTGCTAACTGAGAATTTCCACTTGAACCAGACTTTGATAAAAATTCTTGGGTAAGAGGCTCGCGCTTTACAACTAAGTTTTCCGGGATTCTAATGACATTTCCGATGCGAATATTTTTAACTTGAATTTGAGGATTTGCATTCGCAATCAGCGGCCAATTCGCACTTGAACCTGTATACCAAGCTGCAATAACCCCCATTGTTTCGCCGGAGTACTGCACAACGTGATCAAGATACGTAGGCTGAGGAGGTGGAGGCGGGGCTTTGGGAGCGCAAGCCACCAAGGATATAGATAATAGACAGATCGAGATTAAGCGCTTCATGTTTTGACTCCTAAAAAGCATTTGGGAAACCGTTTGAAAATTTAACTCGATTTATCGATAAAAGGAAAGACTATCTTGTAGCAAGCTTATCGTACAATTCTCTAAAAACGCTGCGCATATTCCCATTTGATTCCTCATAAATGCGCTCGACCTCAATCCCTAAGTTAAGGAGCGCAGGCTTATCTCTTACGAGTTCCCCAAGAATCTCACGGCAAAGGGTAACGGAAGGTCTGCAATTATAGAGGGTCGGAAGAATTCCTGGTTGATGACAGGTCACGACCAAACCTGAAAAGCTCTTAGATAACCACTTTATCCGCCTCCATAAATACCAGGGAAGTTGTTCCGCACCATCGATAAGCAGGAATTGTTTCTGTTGGATCGGATTGCTCAGAGACTCCCACTCGCTCGCGTCAGGCGAGCGCCGGTCTGAATTGAAGCTGATTAATAAAGGCTTAAAACCGCAACTATCTAATTTAATCGAAAGCTCATGCAGCAAGGTTGTCTTACCACACCCATGTGGGCCCACTATAGCGCCACGCCAACCCATCCTGGATAGATTTGAGAGCAACTCATCCCATCCACCATCGATAAAACGATAAGGGATAGAGTCAATATGTTTTGAGTTGAACGGGTTTTCTGATGGTCTTAACACAGTAGATGGCCACCACGGAAACTCAGTGAAGACCTACTTTCGGATACCACCGGCTTTAAGGGCCCATGGCGAAACTTTTTAAAAAGCATCGCCATGCGCCAAAGTTCTATTCGTGGCAATGCCCTTCCTTGCAATGTTGTCCATGCTCACAATCAGCATCTGTCTTGCAAGCATGCTCTTCATTGGCAAACGAAACCGGAGCGGCGATAAAGAGCACTACAAACGCTGAAAGAGCCATTAGGCTAAGCTTTTTGATCATATTAAATAATCTCCAAAAGAATGTTTCGGTGCAAACGCACCACTATAACAACTGCGCTACGGTATTTCTATTTCCTACTTTTAGGAAGAGGAATTTTGATGTTTTACCCGAAGCTGACAATTAAGCATTATTGACTCTGCTCACCCAACAAGATCTCTTTTCTTGTAGGTGAAACTATGATCTCAACCTTAGCATTCTCTTCAAGTTCCTCACACACAAACTCCACTAACCAACAAAGTGAGATTAACTTCCCTGAGAATGAATAAGGCTCAGCCGGCAACTCGAATTTAAAAGGGAAATCTCCGGAACGCGTCGATGTCCCTATCGGCATCTGATCAACAATATAAATATCCTCTGTGCCTTTCCCAGCGGTGTGCCAAAGCAAGTTTACGTAAGCTTCCTCAGCGGACTGATCGAATGACCAGCGTACTCTCCCCGAGACAGTCTCGCCCGGAAGATACCCTTCCCTCTGATCCAGCAATATCTCAATCATGCCGAACTCCTGTAATATCTGACTTACTTAAGGGAAGAACTTCGATACTGTAAGTCTCACTCACATCAGGCCAACGTGGAATCTCCCCGACAAAGGCTATCTCCCAACTTATCTTATTATTTGATGTGGAGAAGCTGTGCATGCTGTCACCCGGGATTTTTATTTCGATAATACCAGTACCGAACTGATGACGCTGCTTCGACGTAAATACGGGTAGCTCATAAAACACGTGATGATCGGTATGAGTATCTGTCCCCCGAACGTAGGTTGCTGACTCTTTGCCGCGAAGCGTAATCGAGATACTAGTTAGTTTGGCCAAATTCCCTTTAAGGGTCCAACTTACCCTAACTTTCCCGCCGAGAGAGACAGCTCCCGGATCGATTCGCAT
>CAZJXY010000448.1:0-3419 GCA_964549925.1 uncultured Bdellovibrionales bacterium
GGCTATGGATGTGTTTGTTTTACCCTCTTATTCCGAGGGCTTTCCGAGATCCCCAATGGAAGCATCTGCGATGAAGGTACCGTGTATTGTTACTGATGTTCGGGGGAACCGTGAGGCAGTTCAGGATAATCTTAACGGTCTGGTGGTTCCGGTTAGAGATCCGAAGGCTTTAGCTGAGGCGATCGGTAGAATTCTTGAGGATCGAAAATTGTCCGAACGGCTTGCTGAGGAAGGCTTTCGCCAGGCTAAGAAGAGATTCGACGAAGTGTTGACCTTTGATCAGGTGGGTAGAGAGTACGAAAGATTGCTGCAACTTAAGGGAATATAGGTTACTCTCGGAATCACAGTAGAATATGAGTTGATATGTCTTTTTATCGCAAAATAGGAAAACCAGTTTTCGATCTCTCCATGGCGCTCGTGCTATCGGTTTTGCTGCTTCCAATTTTTTTGTTGGTAGCGATCGTAGTGCGTGGTGTCTTAGGTGCTCCGGTGTTTTTCCTCCAACAGCGACCTGGATACTTGGCTCAACCATTTTATTTAATCAAGTTCAGAACAATGCGCAACGCCGTAGACGAGAACGGCGATCCGCTTCCTGACGCAGAACGGTTAAGTAGCATAGGATCAGTCCTTCGCAAATATAGTCTCGATGAAATTCCTCAGTTAATTAATATCCTCAAGGGAGAGATGAGTCTGGTCGGCCCAAGGCCCTTGCTGATGGAGTATTTGCCCCTTTATTCAGCTGAACAGCGCAGGCGCCACCAAGTTAAGCCTGGAGTGACTGGGCTGGCGCAGGTAAATGGTCGAAATTTAGTTGATTGGGATAAACGTTTCGCCTTAGACATATGGTACGTTGATAATCTTTCATTATGGCTAGATCTTAAAATAATAGCACTCACGCTCCTAAAGACTATAAAAGCGGAGGGTATAACTCAAATCGGGTCTGTTACGATGGAGAAGTTTAGAGGTGGAGCGCATGAGTAAGGAGGGACTGTTAATAATTTGCTCAGGTGGCCACGGTAAAGTTGTCGCGGAAGCTGCACAACTTTCAGGATTGTGGGATAGAATCGCCTTCCTAGACGACCAATTTCCCGGTGTTTCATCTCTTGGTCGATGGAAGACGATCGGTAAGTTACGTGATGCCCCGTCACTAGTCGGTGAATATTCGTCGGTCACAGTCGCCCTCGGTGAGAATAAACAGCGTCTGGAGTTGATTAATCGCTTCGAGAAGTTAGGGTTTAAATTGCCCGCGATCTTACATACCTCCGCTACGATTAGTCCATCCGTGATAATTGAGCCGGGTGCAGTCGTGCTTGCGAACGCCTGTATCAACATTGATGCTAAGATTGGAAGGGGGGTGATTATTAACACCGCTGCGAGTGTGGATCATGATTGTGTGATCGAGGAGGGTGTACACATTTCGCCAGGGGCACACTTGGGAGGAAATGTGGTGATTGGTCGTCTAACTTGGGTTGGACTTGGGGCATCAATCATTAATAATATTAAGGTTGGCAATCAGGTGACTGTTGGGGCGGGGGCGGTGGTAATTCGCGACGTCTCTGATGGCCTAAAGGTAGTCGGAAACCCATCTCGAGTGATCGAAACAAAAAGTTAAGTGCGACATATCTTATGTTATTGGAAGATGACCTATCAGTGCTTGCTATCAATGGAGGAGTTCCAGTACGGCGTGAACCACTCTCAAAATGGCCCTACTTTGCGGAAGATGAGATTCAATCTGCAGTCGAAGTTTTGAAATCTGGCGCAGTTAACTATTGGACCGGTTCACAGGTTAGAGAGTTCGAAAAGGAATTTGCCGGCTATCTTGGGATTCCCTATACAGTGGCTCTTGCAAATGGAACTGTGGCCTTAGAACTAGCTTTGAAGTGTTTTAATGTAGGACCTGGCGATCAGGTGCTTGTAACATCGCGGTCTTTTATTGCATCAGCAAGCTGCGTCAGTTTTTTGGGTGCTGAGCCAATTTTTGCCGATGTTGATCTAGACAGTCAAAATGTATCGGCCGAGACTTTAGAACCCCTCATAACCGAAAAGACCAAGGCCATTATTGTAGTTCATCTTGCCGGATGGCCTTGTGAAATGGATCCGATCTTAAAATTGGCAAAAAAGCATGGTCTTTGCCTAATTGAGGACTGTGCCCAAGCGCTTGGTGCGAGGTATCGGGGTAGGTTGGTTGGAACGATGGGTGATATAGGAGCATTCTCGTTTTGCCAGGATAAGATTATTACCACGGCTGGTGAGGGCGGAATGCTAGTGACTAGTGACGCTGCAATTTGGGAGCGCGCCTGGTCATTCAAAGACCATGGGAAATCCTATGCCTTGTCGCGTGCAAAGGAAATATCAAGGGGATTTAAGTGGCTACATCATTCGATTGGAACAAATTGGCGGATGACGGAGATCCAGGCCGCAATTGGCCGAGGTCAGCTTTCTAAACTAGAAAATTGGTTAGCCGTTCGACGAAGAAACTCGTCTATGCTATTTGAGTGCTGCTCTAGCATTGAAGCCCTCCGCGTTCCGTCCCCTCCTCCGCATATTACCCATGCAAATTACAAATATTATGTGTTTGTGATCCCAGCTTTATTGGGAGAGGGGTGGAGTCGTGATCGAATAATGGAAGCCTTGAATCTTGAGGGGATACCTTGCATGACAGGGTCCTGCCCGGAGATATATCGTGAAAAGGTTTTTCAAGATCAAGCATACCCCCGTCTTCCTATTGCGAGGGAATTAGGGGAAACAAGCCTAATGTTTTTAATACACCCGACTTTAAGTGAGGAAGAGATGTCAGATACGTGTAAAGCAATCAAAAAGGTTTTTGCTGAAGTCTGCCGGAAATTGTAGTGGTATGTCCATGGCATGAAACCCTCTCATCTATTTTAAGAGTAACTCTTTAACCGCGTCGATGAAGATTTTGATAGTAACAGGGATTTTTCCGCCAGATATCGGTGGACCTGCCACTTACGTGCCGCGAATCGCTAGTGCCCTGGTTTCGGCTGGGCACAGTATCACCGTGTTGACACTGAGCGATTCAACTCGCCCCGCGGATGAAAAATATGAATATAAGCTAGTTAGTATAAGGCGCGGAATTTGGCGCCCCTTACGTGGGTTAATTACGATCTTCAATGTCATTACCTCTGGATGGAACTCCGATCTGATATATGTGAATGGTTTGGCCCTTGAAGCAGCGATAGCCAATCTTTTCCTCAGGAAACCATTGGTGACGAAGGTTGTTGGGGATCTAATTTGGGAGAGAGAGAGAAGTAGAGGTTCAATCAACGATTCGTTTACTGCATTCCAGCATAAGTCGTATCCCCCTCCAATCAATTTTTTAAAGCGTCTTAGGTCATGGTGGACCAAGAGATCTGATCTCGTTATTGTTCCCAGTCGATTCTTAGGGGATGTGGTGCAAT
>CAZJXY010000449.1:0-3402 GCA_964549925.1 uncultured Bdellovibrionales bacterium
CGGGGTTCTCAGGAGCGGATTTAGAGATTTTAGTTAACGAGGCTGCGCTTCGTGCTGCTCGACTAGGTCAGGATAAAGTGGCGCGTGAGGATTTTGAATTCGCCAAAGATAAGGTGATGATGGGTGCTGAGCGGCGTTCCTTGTTACTAAGTGACCGCGAGAAAAAGACAACCGCGTACCATGAGTCCGGACATGCCCTAGTTGCAAAACTCCTACCGCACGCAGATCCGGTGCATAAGCTCACGATTGTTCCCCGAGGTATGGCTTTAGGATTGATGCAGCAGCTTCCGGAAGCGGACAAACACACATACACAAAAGACTACTGGATGGATCAGTTAGCGGTATTTTTTGGTGGAAGAGTTGCGGAGGAACTTGTTTTTGGGGAACTCACAACAGGGGCATCTTCCGATATCGAGCAGGCTACCAGAATTGCGAGACGAATGGTGTGTGAGTGGGGGATGAGCGAAAAGCTAGGTCCGGTTCATTACTCTACCAAGGAAGAGCATGTCTTTTTAGGCAGAGAGATCGGCTCTCCGCGTGAGTTCTCGGAAAGTACCCAGGTCGAGATTGATAAGGAAGTTAGACTGATTCTCGATAATCAATATAAACTGGCCAGAAAACTACTCTCAGAGAACACGCAGATACTCCATAATATGGCTGCGGCTGTGCTGGAGAAAGAGACTCTCGATTCCGAAGATATTGAACGGATCTTGCGCGGTGAAAAACCAAAGCCGGGCGGCGGAGGCGGTGGTTCCCCCCAGCCCGGGCCCGCGCAAACTGAGTCCGCGGTCGGTGGTGAGGCCAAAGTTGGAGGTAAGGTATCTGTAGCCGTGTAGGCTCAATTCCGAATAAGTTATGTTTCAGGATGCACAGTTCGATTACAGTCTGCTCCGCACCCTGATTGATATCGGTATCGTCTCTTACCTGATTTATCGCGGCCTTTTAGTGATCAAGGGAACGCGCGCGGCACCGATGCTCGGTGGGCTTACTGTTATTGTGCTTGTTTACTTTACCTCGGAATACTTAGGGCTGGTTACCTTAAATTGGATTTTGGGAAATTTTCTTAGTTCAATCATCCTGATTATTATCGTGATCTTTCAAGATGAGATTCGTCGTGGTTTGACCAAAGTGGGACTGCAGCCGATTTTTGTGCGAATCGGAAAACCGGTGATGGATAAAACGATCGAAGAGATTACGCTCGTTGCGTCGAGGCTTTCGAAAGAAAAGCTCGGAGGCTTGATCGTGATCCAACGTGAAGTTGGTTTGGATGAGTTCGTTGAAGACGGTGTGTTTCTTGACGCAGAGCTTGACCGTAAATTGCTTTATAGTCTTTTTATAAAGGGCTCTCCGCTGCACGATGGAGCGGTGGTAATAAGCGGTGGAAGGATCAAAGCTGCTGGTTGTGTACTGCCGCTCAGTTTTAACCCGGATCTGGACCCAGGTTTAGGCACCCGTCATAGGGCAGCGCTTGGCTTATCCGAGCGCAGCGATGCAATCGTAATCGTTGTTTCCGAAGAGAATGGCACGATTTCTTTGGTAAGAGAGGGCCGCATTACGCGAAACTTAGATGGATCGATGTTGCGGGATGCACTGCATCGTTTGATACATACAGCCCCTTCAATTCAAGAAGCAGGAGAGCTCAGTGAAGAACTTCGCTCTTAAGCTATTCTCAGTAGTTTGCGCCATAGGGCTGAGTTACTATGTGCAAAATCCATCTCAAAGCTCGGTGATCGGATTTGTAGCCTCGATTGAATTTAAGAATATCCCAGAAAATAAAGTTCTGATGTCACCGCTCTCTCCCCAGGCGCGTGTAACTGTCAGGGGGCCGTCGCGCTTTGTTCAGCGTATTGCCACAAAGAAAAATGGTTTCGTGGTTATAGCGCCTGAATCGACGACTAATAAATTTAGCAGCGTTTTGCAGGAGAGCGATCTCGATATCTCTGCGCCGGTTGAGGTGGTCTCAATTGATCCTCCGGAAATTGAAGTGGTGTTAGACGATCGCGTTTCTAAGGAGGTTCCATTAGTCGTTCCAAAAATCGGAACCCTAATCGAGGATCTTAAGATGGTTGATCTCTCGGTCACCCCCAATAAGGTGAAATTGACCGGACCGAAAGGGGAACTGGAAAAGATTAAGTCAATTGAGACAGTACCCTTTGATCTTAGCAGCGTTAAGGGATCGCAAGAGGAACGGATTGGGGTGCGCGGACCGGGTGGCTTTATCGTAGTCGAGCCCCAAGTCGTAACGGCCAATCTGCAGGTCGTTTCGGTTCAAAAGGAGCGGCGCTTCAACGCGCTTCCGATCGAGGTTCGAGATGTGTCCGGCTCGGGGATGGCAATCCTTCCGTCACAAGTGGCGATAGAAGTGTCGGGTAACCAGAAACTGATTGACAATTTAAAGAGCAGCGAGGTTTTGCCATTCGTACGATTAAAAGGGGATGAGAAGGTTGGAGAGCGGATCAAAGTTGAAGTTGACCTCCCAAAGGGGATAGGATTAGTCGTGGTCGAGCCCGACGGAGTGGTGTTATCAAAAAGCGGATCAGCCGAGGTTCGATTTAGTGAAGAGGAGAGACCGAGCTCTTCCAAAAAATCCAAATAAGATATTTAAGAACGTAGGAACTAAACTAGATGAGAAAGTATTTCGGTACGGATGGGGTTCGTGGTGAGGCAAATACCCATCCCTTAGATCCGGTTTCATTAGTGCGGCTAGGGAAAGCAGTGGCCACGGTTTTCTTGAAAGAAGATCGTCGTCACCGAATCCTAATTGGTAAGGATACTCGGCTTTCCGGTTACATGATTGAGACCGCACTGACTTCCGGTATAACCGCGATGGGCGTTGACGTCTTACAAACGGGCCCAGTTCCGACGGCCGGCCTCGCTTATCTTACTAAAAGTATGCGAACTGATGCCGGAATTGTTATCTCGGCGTCGCACAATCCGTACGAAGATAACGGAATTAAGCTCTTTGGGGCTGATGGTTTTAAGCTGGCCGACGATCTGGAGGAGGAGATCGAAAGGTTGATGGATGGTCCCGAGATTGATGCGAAAGGGGCTAGTTCAAGGAATATCGGGAAGGCTACGCGGATTAATGATGCGGTCGGACGGTACACTGTGTTTTTAAAGAGCTGCTTTCCGCGGGAACTTACCCTCGAAGGGTTAAAGATCGGGTTGGATTGCGCCAACGGTGCCGCATACGTCGTTGGTCCTCAAACCTATTCGGAGTTGGGTGCCGAGGTTGTTGCTCGCGGCATTAGCCCGAACGGAAGGAATATTAATGCCGGATTTGGCAGCCTCTATCCTGAAATTACACAAAAGTTGGTAGTCGAGCAGAACCTAGATATCGGGGTTTCTCTGGATGGTGACGCCGATCGCGCGGTAATTATCGATGAGAAGGGGCAAGTCCAC
>CAZJXY010000450.1:0-3393 GCA_964549925.1 uncultured Bdellovibrionales bacterium
CTGCTTCAGTAACTGAGTCTCTTTCACATAGCTATTTAATCGTTCTAGAATTTCAGCAAGAAACAACTGGGACGAGGCTTCATTTTCTATAGCTTCGCGAATCCGAGAGGCAAGCTCTATAGCTTGAGCATCTGCGCCTCTCTGCTGCAACGCTTCGCAAGCCTCCTTTAACTTCTCTGGACGCACTGGTTGAGATTTATGAATAAAACCGATGCCTATCTGAAAGCTTTGAAGCAGCTTTGGGTCAGACGTCTCCGTAATTGCAACGGCAGCAAGTTTTTGAGTTACAACATCAGCATCGAGCTGACCTTTATTGTTGCAAAACTCTAGAATATTAGGCGCATGTGCTCTCGTTTGGACGGGCAATCCTTGAATCTGTATTTCGGCCATATATCTCTAGCTAAATTAAATCCGGCTCCCTCCCTACGTCACCGCACAATGATAAGCTATATCAGTGACTAAGCAACCTAGGTGGCGTCCGAGAAGGATTCAGAATTCAAGGAGTTACCCCAAAGACTACCAACCAAATGCCGATATCCAGATGCGCTGTCGCCTGGACCACTCCCCAACTGCACTTGAAATTTCTCAAACCGAGCAAACCCGATACCTCTCATCATGAGCCAATCATCGCCTGACGAGCGAGGCTGATCTCTCAAGCGAAAGAGGCAAGAGGCGTAATGGCCGAAAATGCGTCGACGCCCCCGTTCACGTGCGTCAGCTTTTCTTACAAAACTCTAACTTAGCACACCCCAAGAGACTGCAAACTTACGAGAACAAAAATTCCACCAATTCAATTTCTATGGCAAACCCCAAAAAGTGTTTCAAATGGAATTGCGCTTATCGTCGGGGAGGCGCTTATTGCCTTTATCAATAAGGAAAACATGGTGAAATTACTTTGAAGTTCTGATACCCTCGTTCGCGCTTTGGGCAACCATTTTGATGTTTTTGAGTATAAGCTGGAGGAACTTGTGAGATACGGTCTGACTTTTAAAGTGGTATTATTGTGTGTTGCTGGTTTGATTTCAGCCGAAGTCTTTGCTGATGATTATGTAGTTTGTGAATCAACCAATGATCGACGTACTTATTGTGATGTTTATCGTGCTTATGAATCGGATATCCGTCTGTCTAAACAGTTTAGCCGATCTTCTTGCATTGAAGGTATCTCTTGGGGACGGGATAACAGAGGTGTCTGGGTAGAAGATGGTTGCCGCGCTGAGTTTTCAGTTCGTCGTTCATACGGAAGAGACTCCGACTACAACCGTCGCGATGACAGCCGATATTATGACGAGCAAGCTCGTTTGGACTATGAGCGGGAAAGGCAGAGGGAGCTCGATCGTGAGATAGAACGAACTCGTGAGCTGCGTGAGAAACTTGAACGTGAACGTGCTAGTTCTGCAAGCGCTCCTCACCAAGAGACTTGCCCCTCCGGATTTGCACCTGGAAACCACCGCTGCAGTGATAGTGAGAGAAGACGCGGCTGCAAGGATATGCGTATGCCGGGTGGAACAACTTGCAATAGCATCGGCTGGAGCAAATAACTTCTTGGATCTCTAATATTGCTCAACCTAACCGGGAGTTTAGAAAATCATAAAGCCAGTGCCTAAATTAGCAGGTCAATTTCTCCTATAATATACGTGGTATGGGGGCATAGATAATTAATACTTGCTATTTTATTTGATAGTAGTACTATTACCAAAAAGGGGGTAGGACATTTACTGTAGGTGCTTTGTGATAGAGAATGTTGCTCCGCCTGCCCCGCATGATCCTGAACAGCCGATTGCAAGCTCAGCCGAAGTAGCTTCTCCGTCGGAAGATGTCGGACTGGAATGTGTGAGCGCTCCTAGGACGCTGGTTCAAGCGAGAGTATCAGAAGTAGTTGATTCGCTACAATTGCGACAGTTTCCACGGGATCTGCGTTCTGCGCTTACAAAATTAAGCCATCAACTTCAAGAAGTTCCGGTCGAGAGAAGATCTGAGTGTGCTGCGGATTTGAAGGGTAAGTTTCCGCTGTTGCTTTCTATCACTCCACGATTAAACAGCACCGAGATAAAAACTTTGATGCGAATTTATGATAGTTTTGGCTTAACAGAGCAAGGCGCACAGTTACGCGATCAATTGCCACTTGCTCGCGATAGCCATCTAACTCTCTCCTCTAGTTTTAAAACTTGGCATAACCCGCTTTCGCGCGGAGATCTAACATTGGGTGAGGTTGCAGATACGCTTAAAGCCATTGCCGCAAGTCAGGATGATATTCCACTAATTATTCAGCTGGTAGAAAACCCCAAGTATGATGTGCCGGGATTCGATATATTTCCGGGCGCCACCGATCTGCATACTCATGACTACATTCATATCGTTTTGGGTCGCGGACTACTTCCTAAGGATGAGGCATTTGTAATCGGCTTTACTATGGGCTCAACCGATAGAATGGGCAGTTACCGTCAGGGTTTATTTGTCTATCTGGCTAAAAACTTCTATCCCAAACGGTATAGATTTTCAGACGAAGAGGCACAGATTTTTAAAGATGCTTGCAAACTAGGCGATATCTCGCGCTGTAAATCCTTAGCCGAGGTGGATTATACACAGTATCTACACCTCCCCTTAAGTGAAGTAAGAAAGCAGCTTGGAATCGAAGAGCCGCTGCTACGCGGATATTACGAGGTTGAGGCCGAGCGCTATCCAAAATCAAAAGAGAGTCAACGCCTCCTTCGGTGATTCAGTTAGTATCTCAATTTGACCCGGAAAATTGTGCTGCCTGTGTATTAGCCAGCGTAGTGTGTGAAGATGAAAATTGTCACGCCTTGCGCGAGTGGCTGATAAGTGAAGTTAATTAAAATCAAGGAGCCTACATCACGGCCGCGGAGATTCGCAATTATCTAAGTAACAATTTAGCTTCCCGGTAAATACCGACAAAGGTGTGATGATTGAGCGGGAACTCAAGCAACACATGAAGCATGGCAAGAAAAAACAAGGCGATAAATCCGAAAGTGTAGTCAATGTAATACGTACTCACCGAGATAGCCCACGCCACTAATATCACAACCATGCGTTCGCGCGAGATCTCATGCCAGCGAATGATCTGCGTCTTCGAAAACCAATTGAGGTAGTGATAAGTATAAGCAAACCCCAATACCCGCACCACTGAAACTATCGCCTCCCCGTTACCCGGGTGTCCCACGAGCTCAACTAAAGAGTCAGTCAGAGTTCGCCATGGGGCAAAATTTTGCTCTAAATATGGTGAAAGTTGGTCACTTGGGGTAGCCGGAATGGCAAGTACCAGCGCCACCGGAATCAGTAAAAAAACCAGAAAAGAGGCCGCACCCGAAACGCTTTTACTTTTTAGCGCTCCAAAAAGAATGAATGCGCCTGTAAATAGATAGACATGGATAATCG
>CAZJXY010000451.1:0-3378 GCA_964549925.1 uncultured Bdellovibrionales bacterium
GCCAAGGCGCTGAAGGAGATCTACCAGGCCGAACCGTTGGCGTTTCGCTTTCCGCTCGGCGACCGCGAGTCGGGTGGAACGATGTTCGTGGTGGGCAATCAGGATAAGGCCTGGGGTGCAATTGAGTCGACACCGGAGCTAAAGAAACTTATCGACGGCTGGAAGGAGAAATTCCCGCTTTCGCTCTCAGATAAGTACGAGGTGACAAACGACGATTGGCCGTATCTGTATCTTCCGGGAAGGCAGATTCCGCTCCTGCACCTGTTGGTGCTGCTGCCGGTCTTCGGGTTGGTCTTTTATCTAAAGCGTTACGCGCGGATTTCGCTGGAGCTTAGAAGCTGGGGCAGGGAGGAGCTGTTTTTCTTCTTGATGGGGGCGGCGTTTTTGCTGCTTGAGGTGCAGAACATCTCCAAGGCTGCGGTGGTGCTCGGCAGCACCTGGAACGTAAACGCCGCGATTATCAGCGGGATAATTTTCTTCGTAATCGCGGCGAATCTTGTCGTGATAAGATTTCCGAAGATCCCAAAAATTGCGGTGCTGGGGCTGCTGCTGGCATCGATAGTTTTTCTCTACTTCTTCAATCTTAAGAGTCTGCTCGGGCTTCCCGCAGAGTTTAAGATGGTAACTGTGGGCCTGATTTCGACTCTACCGATGTTCTTCAGCGGGATCCTCTTTGCCGAGGCTTTTGAAAAAGCCGGTTCGAAGGAAAGGTCGCTTGGTGCGAACCTGCTCGGATCGCTTGTCGGCGGAGCGCTCCAGGCGTTGACCTTTATCATCGGGGTTAAGGCGCTGCTGATAGTCGTGTTTGTGCTTTATGGTTCGGCGTTTGGGGCTTTGCCGAAGAGCCGACGATAGTTGTGCCCCTGGTTCGGGGTTACTTATCTTCAAACTCAGCCATACTTAGCGAATCACCACCTTACTCGAGTCGATAATCCCCACTGCGATTACCTGCACGCAGTGGAAACATGCCTCGCAATAGAAAATTATTTATTCACGGTCTACCGTACGAGATCACATTTCGTACTGAATCCGGGCTGCCGTTTCCCGCGCAGCCGCTTATTAAGTACGCGATGGAAAGTATCCTCGCCCGAGCCCAAACTTACTATCCCGTTGGAATCACTGCGGTCGTATTAATGTCGAACCATTACCATATGGTGGTGGTGGTAGATGATCCTGCCTCGATCCCACCGTTCGTCGGATTCATTAAAAGAGAATCCGCACATTTGGCCAACCACCTTCTTGGCAGAAGAAGGCATACAGTTTGGCTCGAAGGGTACGACTCCGTCCCGATATTAGATTTTGAGAAGATGATTGATCGCCTTGCTTACATCTATACCAATCCCGCAAAGGCCAATTTAGAAGAGATCAGTAGATACCCCCATGTGTCTTCCTGGAAGGCACTTCTGACAGGTGCAGAAACTCTGGTCAGAAAGGCTATTCCCCGAGCGCTATATCTAAAGCAGCCGAGCAATCAACTTAGTCTAGAAGATCAAAATACAGTTCTTGAAAGCGTAATTGACGAGTGCACAGCGGACTATGCTCTAAGAATTGATACTGACCTGTGGCTAAGCAGTTTTGAAGAGACCAAGAATCTAAAACCGGAGGTAATTCGCAAAAAATTACTCGATCGAATCGAGGAGGTCGAGTCAGGTTTAAGACTATCTAGAGAGCGGCCATTAAAGGGGGAGCACGCCCTAAGGCTCGAATCTATCAAAGCTGACTACCTTTCGCAGAAGCACGGAAAGAAAATGATCTGTTTCTCTTCGGTGGTTGAGCTTCGCAAGAGGTTTATAAAGTGGTTTAAGTACTGTTCGGAGCAGGCGGGATTGGTTTATCAGCGCTGGAAGTCGGGCGACTACGCAGCGCTTTTCCCACCCGGCTTTTTCCTCCCAGGTGGCGCTCTCGCCTCCAATGTGAACCCAAATCTCTGGCAGTTCTAATTGCCGACAGATAGAGCTGGAGGCCAGGGATCCGTTCGCTCTTGAACTTTATTGGGACTGAAAATCTGAAAAGCAGCCCAATCTGCTTACGGTGTTCATATTCAAAATCCAATAATCGCTATCTGCAACTTAAGCGGCACTTTTCCGTATCAGCGACCGATTCGAAGCTCCCAGGATATGGGATTGGACTAGTTCGGGGAAAAGTATCCCCGAACTAATTAAAAACTATTCGATTCCGCAGGTCGTCTTGATTTCTTGGATCTTGGCGGCCAGGTCAGCATTGTATTTGCCGGTTGCGACCTTGACTCGATCGCTATAGTCGCCGGTCAGGATTCCGGCTGCGGCTGCAATCGGCATAACCGAACGAACGCCGGATATCATACGCTTCAAGACGGAGGCTTCTTCCTTTTCCAGCAGCCTGATGTCGCTTTTAGCAGTCTTGCAGTTTATAGGAGACTTTATTTCCTGTTTTACTTCCTCCTTAATCGACGGCACCGGAGAGATGTTTTTCCGATCGGAACATCCGCTGAGAATGATTGCTGCTATGAGGATAGGAAGAGCCAGGATTGTCTGTTTACGCATAGATAGATCTCCCAATATTATAAACCCTGGAAAACCTATCACGGCGTTTCTGCCATTGGAATAGGCTATAGGCTCTTGGTTCGGGGTTACTTTTCGTTGATTTCTTTTTCAAGAAATTGAATGAATTTTTTGAAACGAATCCGAAGATCAATCGATAATGGGACTCTTCCCAAATTGTTTTGTTGCTCGTCAATTTAGAGTAACCCCGTTCCAGACAAGCAAAAAATCTGTTTCGTATCGATTGCCGGCAGTTGGTGAAGAATGGGCGGTATCGGAATCAAACCAGGCGGGAGAGTTCCGCTCGATAGATACAGCACCATATTTCACCTGAGTATCTTCGCAAAGCTTACTTCAGGCCGAACGGGCTGAACATATACAACTTCAAGGAATGTCCTGCGGTACGTAGTCGGTCGACCTTTGAGGGTCGAACTCCAGGAGGTAATGCAGTTTGATATCATTACCACCAGATCTATAAAGACACAGGACCCCGTCAGACACTATCAAAACAGTTCCCTGCCTTAATAGGGCGTGGTTGACCCAACTCCCGTTGCTCATTGTTCTAAACGAGAAGGAGTGTGCGGGTACTAGAACCCTCTTAAACGTCCCGAGAAATGTAATTACAAATCCCCCGGCTAATCGGTTTGGAATGCTCAGAGGAGCATCCAGATGCTGAACATCCGGGGACGCGCACAGACGAAGCTGTCCAGATGTGGAATCTAGCCAGAATTCTGGTCCGTCCCTGCAGGCTTGGACCAAATTCGGCGCTTCCGAGGTGATTTTGTATCTGACCAATTTTTTCATACTTGGGCGAGATCCGAACGGAAGCATTTCCTCGTCTCCACGCAGAGACTCGATT
>CAZJXY010000452.1:0-3361 GCA_964549925.1 uncultured Bdellovibrionales bacterium
CTTAAAGGAAGGCCGATTCCCTTATCTCACCGTCAATTAAACCGGGGGAAGTTTATAGTGTCATTTAGATCTCTTCCGACATAATTATAGGTAAAGATCTTCCCATCATCGTGCTCGACTTGTCTTAACCTTGAAGCTGCATCGTAAGAATAGGTTTCTGTATCTGTAAGAAGAGTAGTTGGGTGTGTCTTCTCTTCAGTCACATTCCCAAGCCCGTCATACGCTGTAAACTCAACTGTATCACCTGCTCCATTTTCAATCTGAGTTGGGTAACCATAGAAGGGAGATGCTGGCGTTTCATCATAGGTGATAGTTACAACTCCTAGTGGAGACCCAGTTGGAGGAGTTATGGTTCTTAGCTGCCCATGACTATTATAGGAATATTGCCATATATCTCCGTCTCCATCCGTTATCGTAGTTGGATTATGCGGTAGCGAGGGATTTCCGTAGGTAAAGGTGCGGAGAGTTCCAATATTATCATTAATCGAAGTTAGATTTGTTCCGGTATATGCATAGTGCCTAAATCTCCCCGCGTTATCTAACACATCAGTTAGCTGCCCTAGTGAGTCATAAGTAAGTGTATAGGTAGTTGGGCCGTTACTTGCAGTCTCTACGTTTCTATCTAAATCGTAGGTGTAGTTAAAAGTAGGATTATTCAACGCACCAGCTGGAATCGGGGTGATTACCCTCTTTATATTTAAATCCGAGTCTAGATCATAAAAGGTTTGGCCACTTTTCGCGTTCGTATGAGTAGTTCTAAAAGAGTAGCCCAAGGGAGGTAGAGTCGTGTAGTTATAGTTTGTCGCTCCATCTGGGTGAGTAATATTAGCTAGCCAGACAGAGTTTCCCCCGTTCATGTAGGTAAATGTATAGCTTTCTGCTCCGTTTGTTACGTTTTGAATTCTTCCTTCAATGTCATAGGCAATAGTACCGGATCTAACTTGGTTCTGTGCTGAATCTTTAAGTACAAAACTTTGGATCTTTCCATTCAGATATATAATTTCAGTTTTTGCAGCGTTTCCGTTCTCCTTTACCGTATCAATGTATCCATCTACGTTATAGAGAAACTCTATCGTTTTACCCGTTGATAGATCTGTCACAAGAGTTGGTTTTCCTGAGACATATGTAAGCTCTTGGATATTACCTTGCGGGTCAGTGATGCTAGTTAGGTTCCCTGAAGTATTAAATTCATATTTAAACTGCCCCGTCTTTTCAATTGAACCTGGAGGTCCGGCATCAAGCAGTTCAAAACCGGAGCCAGTCTGGATTAATTGCGAATACGCAGCAGGTGGAGGAGTGGGAGCGTTTGAAAAGCTTCCATAATTCCATTCAGAGCCATCACTATCTATTAAGTACCAGCGCACTCCTAAATCAAATATTCCTTGTGCAGGAATTACTCTAATACCGTATGTGAAGGTGCCGTTACCCATAACCGTCTCTTCACCGGGAATATTAGTTTGGGTATTTAAGCTTATTCTATTCCCTAGCGGAAAGCCTCTGGTTAAGACCGTGTTACTCGTATTTACAGAGCCATTCCCGGTAGCAGCGTTTGTGCCAACACTAAGCCATGGGTCTGAAGAGTTTAAGCAGCTATCTTCTTCATTTGCTCTGGGTACTCTTATCTCGCCAACCGTAAACTCAACTTCCGTTTCTGATACTTCACCGTCGTTATCGGTAACAGTGAGCTTTACTACCCATCCGCCCATCTTTGAAGCTGAAAGTGAGATTCCAGAGAGAGTATTGAAATTCGTGATCACTCCATCCGGCGCTGTCACTTCCCAGGCTGCAGCGCAGATTGATGTAAGTGGTGTCGTTCCATCGTCGCTATCGAAAGAGATATTATTTAAGGTCACAGTATCTCCCGGATCGGGGTTTGGTTTTGGAACGCCTAATACCAGTGGACCTTCGATAAGTGCTGTTGGTGGAGTAAGATTAAAAGTGCCAGAGTATGTTACAGACCCAGAGGAAGTAACTGATCCTAAAAAGTGATCGACTACATCCGTTCTTGCCACGAGAGAATCCTGCTTGATTAAGTAGTAGGTTTCTCCAGGGTACTCTGGAAAAGTCGATCCAGTCCCAGGACTACAACCTGGTGCATAGTGAAATGAGGCATTTCCTGAAGCTGAGTTTGAGTTTCCAAGGGTAGCCGTGATGTATCCAGCACTATAAGGAATCTCTCCAAATAGAGCTTCTGCATCATCATCTGGACCGGAAGAATCCACTACGTTACCAGAGTAGCTTGCGGTTAAATCAGCAGTTTTAGACCCTTTTACATAGGCTCTAAATCCGTATTTTGCCTCCTGAAAGCTATTTACCAACCCAAGATCGGTGCTTCGACTATGCTCGCTGCTAGGAGTTAGGGTAAGGGAAGTAGCTGTGCTTCCTCCAGCGTATGTCTTATTACGCGATAAGCCCTCTGACGTAGTGCTTGGGTACGATTGGTTCCATGATCCTGGAGCTAACTGCCAAGATGGATACGGCCCACCATTTCCATCATCAGTTCTTATCTCAAATAAAAAATCAGGAGCACTTTGGGCAAAGACAGAAAGGGGAATTAGCAGGAGCGAAAATAGGAAGCCAATACATGCCTTCTTCATAGAAACTTTTCCTCCTGACACTACGATCTCATTGCGAAAGACCATATAATTAGGCACTACCAAACTCAAGTTAAATTTCTCTGATCAGCAGATCCGTTGATTTTATTAGGACATTCTACGATTTAGTACTAAAGCCACCTTTTTTAAAGCTCCCTATTCCATTGAAAGTGAGTGATATAGATTCCAAGCGAGTTTATTGCCAAAACTTTCTCTGAAGTTGGTATTTCAAGTTCAATGCTAAAAAGCCCGGTCATAGTATAAGTCTCAAGTGGCGCGCCGTTTTTTGTATAATTTGTCTCAGACCACCTTGCTTGAAAGGTGTTTGTATCTGGTACACGAACTACAGAGATAGGCTGAACGGTAACAGTTTCTTCCCCGATTTTTTTTACGGACTCTCCGGGTCAGAGGGAACTGCGCGGACTGACTTTATAAAACTACTTAGAAAATATGTAATTTCAGGATCCTTTTTGGATTGTAGTCTCTTTCTCCAATTCTCCCAAAAATTGTTGGTTCACCTGAGGAGCGATCTACTGTAATGACATAAGGGATGGGGACGTTTTTCGAAAGAAGAATGAAACTTAAAACAAGAAGTCCAAGAGAAAGTAGAGATGTTAAATATGAAACCACTCTCCAATTTCTAACCGAGAGAACCACACTACCAATTCTTTCATCCCATTCGGCCTTGGCTCTATAATACGGAGTCTCAGTACACTTTCGGCGAGTTCGGCGAAGCGTGAATTCAGGCATCGATAGAAAATTATTCC
>CAZJXY010000453.1:0-3354 GCA_964549925.1 uncultured Bdellovibrionales bacterium
CACATTGACTGGAATGTTCTGGCTGGTAATTGCCTTCTCAAACTTTCTAGCGGTCTTTGTTCCAAAGGTTCTTAAACCAAAGTATGGCTGGTTTGATCGACCGACTGAGGCGCTGCTTGAGACCCTAAATCCGCGCTATATCAAACTGATCAGAATCGAAGCTGCTGTCGCAATTACTCTACAGATTGCACTTATACTGATTTTTTCAATTCCGCTGCCGAATTATTTTATGATGATGTTTGGCTTCGGCTTTATCTGGTCAGCTATGCAGTACGCGCATCATTTCGGCACGGATCGCGACGTTCGAAGAGGCACAAGAAATTTAAAAACATTCTCTCTGATCGATCTAATTTGGCTAAACCATAACTGGCATCTGAATCATCATTTAAAGCCGACAGTGCCTTGGATATATCTGCCCGCTCTTTATCAGGGAGAGGAATTTGCACGCAGCAGTTTACTCAAAGCTTACTTTAGAATGTGGCGCGGTCCGCGCTTTACCAATCAGCGAGTAGAAAACAGATATGCGGGAAAGGTCATTAAGTAGTATCGAAAAGAAAGAGTTCTCTCTCGCTGGTTTCCCTGCCAGGCAGAGAGTCTTGATGCTGCTGCTCAACTTCGTTCCGCTGCTCCATTTTTCCCTGATTTTGTTTGTGTCAATCGTTCCGCAGTTAGATCTGCTCCCCAGAATTATCCTGGCTCTGTTTGTACTCTATATTTTGCCGGCTATAATCGCGCGGCTTCTTCTGGCCTTCTTCCCACTTGACCACGGTGAAATTCGGAGCGATTCACCTCAGTTTCTTACTTGGTGGGCTCTGGCGCAGCTGCAGACAATTTTCAATCGCTTAACCTTTTTGGATGAGTTTTTAAGACTTATCCCAGGAGCGTATTCTCTCTGGCTTAGACTTTGGGGTTCAAAGATTGGCCGGCTTACCTTTTGGTCCGCTGGCACGGTTGTATTGGATCGCAGCTTTCTGCAAATTGGAGATGATGTGCTTTTCGGTGCAGCGGTAAGACTAAACCCACATGTATTAAAGAAAGATCATGCTGGAAAGTTTATTCTGGTACTTGCTCCGGTTGTAATTGAAGATGCTGCCGTTATCGGCGGGTATTCACTCCTGACTGCCGGTTCACACGTTTTCCCCGCTGAAACCCCTAGAGCTCACTTGATCCTGCCCCCATTTAGCTCTTTTAGAGATGGAAAAAGATCAAAAGCGGAGGGGATCGATGACTGAAATCTCAGCCGAACTGCGCGGGCGCATTTTTGCAAATATCTTTGATAAACTTTTTCTCTCTGTGGCACTCTATATAGTCGTGCTTGGTCCCTATTTTCTCGCTCAAACACTTGCCGGCAATAACGCCACAGTCATGCCGGTTGGTTTGGTTGAAGAACTGATTCCGTTTAAGCCTGAACTTGCCTGGGTATACCTCTCGATAATCTTTTATCTTGGTATCGGCCCGTTTCTGACTGACGATCGAAGAGAGCTTTACTGCTATGCCTTTGGGGTCTCGCTGCAGGCTGTTTTGGCCTTTTTAATATTTATCTCTTTCCCCACAGCATCCCCTAGGCCGGAGCCCGTTTGCGGCGATTGCCTATACGCTTTTTTAACCGCCGTTGATCGACCTTTTAACTCCTTCCCCTCTCTGCACGCGGCCCTGACCCTTTATTCGTTTTTATGGGCCAATCGTGTTTTATCTCAGATCTCGAAAATCCCCTATGTTAGGCTTGGAATTGCCATCTGGGGCGCGGCTATTCTTTACGCTACCATCGCCACCAGACAGCATGTATTTATTGATATCGTTGCCGGGGTAATCATGGCGGCCGTTACATACAGAGCTTTGTCCTTAGCGGTTGTAGGTTTTCAATTTCAATCCATTAGGAGAGCTAAACTATGACTCAAAGAGATCTTTTGAAATTTAAGCACGGCCTGGTTGTATTGCTCGTAATAGGCTTTGCTTCAATTATCGCTGTGGCTAAAGCGGAAGAGCCGCAGCTCTCCTCAGAGGAGGAGGCGGAATGGGTAGAGATAAGAAAGATCAAGGGTGTTTACGAAGAAGCTATCGCCAAAAACGATCTCAGTCAGCTCAAGCCCTACCTTGCTGAAAATTTCTCTGGAGCGATGGTTACCGGAGAAGAGGTTAAAAGTTATGATGAGATGCAGAGCTACAATCAGCGCATCTGGAAGATGATAGGGCAGGGAGGCAGCTACAAGGTTAAAGTCGAATACGCCCCAGGATATATGAAGGGGGATGCTGCTATGGCTCACGGCACCACGCTAGACCAGGTGAAAACCTCAGAAGGAACTGAGTATAAATTCGGATCGATCTGGACTGCGACATTGCTTAAGGAAGCCGGCAAATGGAAACTCTTTCGCCTGCATGCCTCGATGGATCCGATTAACAACACTTTTGTTAAAAGCTTTTCAAAAGCAGCGGCTTATAAGTATGGGGTCTTTGGTTTAGTGATCGGACTTTTAGGCGGAATGCTGCTGCTACGCTTCAAAAGAAGCGCGGCTTAAGCTTGATTCGTTAAATTCTGCCGCCCCCAGAGGGTAGCCTAACTTCTGGCCAAGCTCTCTGCGGGTGGCGAAGTTGGTCGCCAGAAATATCCCAAGATGAGAGAGGCTGCGTGCACTGGAGCGCCGGTTTAGAGCGCGCTTTAAGATTGAGGAGCTGCTGTAAAATTCCTTTCTGATACGCATGCAACCTTCAGTCAGCTGATCAGGGGTCATCTTTAGCGGACGAAATGTCGCATCCCCATATCGGTAAGAGCTATCCAGCCACCACTTATCATAGAGCAGCCGGCCTTCCTTGAGCAGTCGATTGTAAAGCGCAGCTCCGGGAGTTGGTGTAAGCGGACTGAAATTTACCAGACAGAGTTTTGACCTTAGCGCAAACTCCAGAGTGCGATCAAAACTATCTAAAGAATCGTCGTCATAGCCAAAGATAAAAGAGCCGTAAATCATAATACCGCGATCCTGAAATTTCTGTAGGGCACTTGAATAGCTGCCATAGCGAAGGTTCCATTTCTTCTTCATCTGGCGAAGATTACTTTCGCTCATCGATTCAAACCCGATCAGAGCCCCAACACACCCGCTCTTTGCCATCAACTCTAAAAGCTCATCATCTTCGGCAAGATCGATGCTCACCTGACAGCACCATTTAATCTTTAGCGGCACTAATGCTTGAAAAAGTTCTTTGGCTTTTGGGATATCAACAAAGATATTGTCATCTACGATCAGAATTGATCTTCTGTTAAGTGCTTCAAGCTCCGCTACCACCTCCCTTACCGGACGCTGCCGCAAGTTGCTGCCGTAAAAGGCATGAATCGAGCAGAACTCACAAGCGTACTTGCAG
>CAZJXY010000454.1:0-3346 GCA_964549925.1 uncultured Bdellovibrionales bacterium
CAAGAGCGTTTAGTTTCTATCGCCGAAATTATAAATATTCTAGGGCAAATGTGTTGTGGAGTTCAGGCCATTCATGATGCGGGCATTGTTCATCGCGATCTTAAGCCTGAAAATATTCTGCTAACTAAAGACAAAGTGGTAAAAATCGCCGATTTTGGGATTGCTCGTACGGGGCATGGTCCGCGCTTGACTGAGCACGGCGGCGTGGTCGGCACGATTGATTATGTCAGCCCTGAATACATGTTGAATTCTCAGGTAGATTGGCGTTCGGATATTTACGCTATGGGAATTCTCGCTTACGAGATGATAACCGGCGAGTCCCCCTTTAGAGGCGACAGCGTGTACGCCACGATGACTAAGCGCCTTAAAACCGATCCACAACCACCTAGCAAACTGCGCGCAGATTGTCCCAAGGAACTTGATCGCATCATTCTCAGAGCAATGAACAGAGATCCTGAGAAACGCTATCAATCTGCCGCTGAAATGTTTTATGATTTGCAGGAAATTGCTCCGCAAGCTAGTTCACAAAGTGGCTCCTCAGTCAGCTCCGGAGCTTATATTCATTTAAGTCGTCACAGTAGCTCCACCTACGTCGGTCCGGTACTAAATCCGGGCGAAAACTCAGATCAACAGAGCGACGGCGCGGGTCTAGCTCTGGTCAAAGAGCTGCCGGTTGATTATGCTTCGAATCCAGAAGCGCACAAGGTTCTTGCAGAGTGGAATTCTAAGACCACCACGACACGCAGTCGATTTGATGATGATGAAAACATCGAGGACACACGAAGTTTAGGGCCGCAAACTGTCAGTCTGGCCAATGCTTATGAGAACAATGAAACAATCCACGAACCCGTACAAATGGAGAGCGTTTTAAATTTTGCGGATCGCGGGGGAACCGGAAGTTGGACTAATCAAAGTGTGCCCAGCGAGGGTAATATATTAAGTTCTAGTATTGACGGCAGTAGAATTCGCCAGCTGACTCAGTTGGCGGAAGTCTCAAGTCGTTCTTTATGGCTGGATGTGATAACTTCAGTTGTTGCTGTATTAATCGGCGTTGGGGTAGGATTTGCTATTTTGACCGCGTTCTATCCGGAGTATTTGCAACGCAATTTGAGCGTGGATAGTAGCACGAACGAATAGGGCTAAGGGGACACAGCCCCGAGGGGAAGGTCCCCGGCACTATGCAGTTTCGGGGAAATAGTTTATACTTGTTGTTAGTCTGTAGTGCTTTACTTTTTTAGAATCGAATGAAGCTTTTAATTGTTGATAGTAGCACCGAGTCACAGGCTTTCTGTGCCAAGCGCATTGAAGCCTTTAACCAAAGTGACGTGGAAATGCTTGACCTTAAAGTTAAGCTCGTAAGCGATCGCGACTATGCTGATAGGGTATCGGAAGCTGATGTACTTGTTCTTGGTTCAGGCTTAGGCGAGAAGGCCATAGCGGTAGCGCGCCAGGCAATGTCACTTGCCCCTTGGTTGCATATTGTGATGTTCGTCACTGATGAGTCATATGGCGGCGGTGCATTTCGAGCTGCTCATTCTGCCGGTGTGCGCAAAGTATTCCCCGATAGCGCGAGCCCATTAGACTTTCTTCAAGAGCTCGTAGCCATACATGCTGAATTTAGGCGCGACGGTCGAACCCGCGAGGGTAAAGTCGTGGTGGTTACTCACGCCAAAGGCGGTGTTGGGGCCACTTCTATCACGGCGGCCTTGGCTGAAGTGGCCAGCGTTTACCAGCGTCGCACCATGCTTTGGGATCTGGATGTTGAAACCAGGGATTTGAGCCGTTCTTTGACCGTGAACGGAGCGGAAGCCAAAGTTGTCAGTTCATGGGTGAATGGTTCGCGAGAAATTTCGCGCGAGTCTTTACGCGATGCTTTAATACCGATTAGTAGTGATGTATCTGTGTTGATGCCTCCGGATAGAATGGCGGAATCGATGGATTTGGTTTGCCACACCGACGGTTTAAATATAGTGCAGCGCATCATTGAACTTTCACGGGTAATGTATGATGTGGTTTTGGTGGACACCGGCGGTAGAATGGGCCCGGCTACAGGAGGCTTACTTCGCATCGCCGATGTAGTGTTAATTGTTATCGACGATACAATTCTAGGACTAACCGCGGTGGATCTGTATCTGACATTTGTGAAGACCCTGGTTGGGGGCATGGATCGAATTGTGTTTTTAGTGAACCCGTACTCTGGCGCTTTGTTGGGGGTTGATCAGTTGGCAGCGGAACTTGAACCGGCCCACCATTTAGGTGAAGAACCTTGGAGACTTCCCGCGGTTCCTAATGACCCAAAAGCCGCCTTATGGCCGGGTAGCGGCCGAACTCTTTACAGTATGGGACAAAAATCAACCCGTGTTGTTCTGGAGAAAATTGCTCGAGAAATCGGAGTAATCGATATGACTACTTCTTCATCTCAAGGCTTTGCTGCTCCGAATGGTAACCTAGCAATCGCAGGCGCCAGCCCCGAAGCCGAGGGCTCAGGTTGGCTTAAGAGAGTATTTTCAAGACGTGGCGCCTCTGGACAAGTAGGTGGCGGGGCAAAATAGACTACATCTCATAGATGTTAAGCATTTATGAGCTGTCGTTGTATTCAGTAACAAGTAAGCCCTGAATATGATTAAGCAATTGGCTTGCCTTTTGCATGATCTTTAAGACTGACAGAGCAAGGCTTCCAACTGCTTGCTAGAATTAGGATATTTTAGCAGTTTAAGGGGAGGTCTTTTGCGTAATTTAAGGGCTGCATGTTTTTGGGCCTTTAGCACACAAGACAAGTTCTGTTATACTGTCCCGATGAAGCCCGTTCTAGGCAACTTGCAGGGCTCTCTGGCTGGTTGGCTGTTTGGCCGATTAAGCGGATGAGGTTTGTTCGAAGACGCCGCTTCGAATGGTGCAGATTTTTTATTTGATGGAGGATTAAGCGATGATGGAAATCATAAAGAATGACAAAGCCAACCAGCTCAAGCACAAAAAGGAAAAGGGCGCGAGCCTTGTGGAGTACGCTCTACTTGTGGCTTTAATTGCTGTGGTAGCGATTGCCGCTGTCACACTTCTCGGAGACAAAGTTTCAGGTACGTTCTCTAATATAGCCGACCAACTCGACTAAAGAGATACGTAGTTAGATTTGTTAGAAGGTACCCGTTAATTTTAAAGAGTTAATGGGTACCTTCCTCCAAGAAGTGGTAGTTGTTTAGATCGCTGCAAAGGTGGTTTTTGGAGGGATCTAAACAGTTGCGCACAGATCGTTTAAGTTATTTTCGGTACTTTGCCGATATAAATATTGAGTGCGCAGGGGATAACCTAACATTGTTTTGAAGAATTAGGATCATGGCTAGAGGCTTTG
>CAZJXY010000455.1:0-3329 GCA_964549925.1 uncultured Bdellovibrionales bacterium
GAAAAGTAACCGGAAGGCCGCTGCTTAAGTAGTCAACAAAAGCGGGGGAAGATCAACTTAAGCAAAAGCCTCCGTAAGAGTAACAAGAAGCACAGAGGTTAGCCGTATCTCAAGTAATCAGATCAAGTTCCATATAAGGATCCTCATCCGGAAGCCCTTCAGTGGCAATTACTTTATTTAGACCATCTAATGCCGCAACTTTGTAACTTTGAGCTAGCGTTGGATAGTTGAAAACTGCTTGAACAAGATAATCAATCCCACCGCCTAGTCCCATGGCTGTCTGACCAATATGCACCAACTCAGTTGCCCCTTCACCGATGATATGAACACCAAGGAGTTGCAGTGTGCCTCTATGGAATAAGATCTTTAACAATCCAACTTCATCGCCATTGATTCTTCCACGCTCGACTTCGGAGAATCTGCCTATGCCAACTTCATAAGGAATCTTCTCTTTGGTAAGCTCGGCTTCGGTCTTTCCGATCATTCCTATTTCAGGAATGGCATAGATTCCATAAGGTAGTGGAAACTCCGCCACACGATCGTAAAGTCCGAAAGCGTGACAAGCAGCACGACGCCCCTGTTCCAAAGAGGTCGAGGCCAAACTCGGAGCCCCAATCACATCCCCTACCGCGTAAATATTTTCGATCGATGTCTGAAAGTGATTATTAACTTTTACCTTCCCTCGTGCTTCGACTTGTACCCCTACATTTTCAAGGTTTAATCCCTCGATATTACCGAGTCGTCCAGCAGACACGAGTAGCGCGTCGCTAACTAGTCTTTTGCCACTTTCTAAGTAAGTTACAGCCCTACCATCAGGAGCCTTGGCGCAGCGAATCACCTTCTCATTTGCTAAAACAGTCGCCTTTTGGTTTCTTAAGACATAGACTAAGGAATCAATTAGCTCTTTATCAACAAAACTTAAGATCGACTCTCTAGCCTCTACTATAGTGACCTTCACGCCTAAGGTCGCAAACATAGAGCCATATTCACAGCCAATCACCCCTCCGCCAACCACGACTAGGTTTTTAGGGATCTTTTGCATGGTCAAAATCGTGTCGCTGTCTAAAATTGCCTTGCCATCAAACTCAAATCCCGGGGGATGCCAAGGTCTGGTCCCGGTGGCAATCACTATGAATCGTGTACTGTAAACTGTCTCTTGCGAGCCGTCTCTCACCTTCACATGAGTTGGATCGACTACAGACCCGAACCCGGTCAAAATGTCTGCGTGATTGCGGATAAATTGGGCGCGAACGGTCTGCTCGATGCCACCTATAATTCCCTGACATCTGCTGGTTAAATCATGCATCTCGATAATGTCTTTCACACGGTAGGCTTTACCGTAGTGACTTCTTTCCCGTACGCCAGCAAGATGCATGATCGCTTCGCGAAACGACTTGCTCGGAATTGTTCCAGTGTGAAGACAAACTCCACCGACTAGCGGATTAGTATCAACAATCGCGACTCGCTTACCAAGCTTGGCAGCTTGCATTACGGCTTTCTGACCGCCGGGGCCACTGCCGATTGCAATTAGGTCATAGTCGAATTTTTCACTCATCGAGGTAACTATCGGCTATAAGCGCTAAAAAACATTAACGGCTAATCGCCCACGCTGGAGAGAGCGCCAGTGGCGGTCTTTAGGCGTTGCTATGCAGTAATTTTACTATTTAATATCAGCGATTTAGGTGAGAAATTTAGTAGAGTTCGAGTAGATCCTCGGCTCCTTTAGGGCATTTTGAGAAGAGGGTCTGAATAGCTCTTCGCTCCAGGCCGCGGATGGTCCCCCTACTGACTCCTTCTTGGGCAGCAATTTCGGCGTAAGTTTTAGGTTCCTCATTATTGAATCCGAACCTAGCGTTTAATACTCGCCTCTCTTTATCACTTAAACTCTCGAGCGCTGGCCCTAAGAACGTCGCAAGTTCTTCTCTCGCAACGTCCCTTTCATCGTTATGGCATACCAACGGTGTAACTCGATCTTCACGTAAAGACGCATCCTCATCAGCCAAGTGATCCAATCGAATCTCCATTCCTGAGACTAAATTGACGAGAGCTTGAGCCACGCCTGCAGACATCCCCTCATGTTCCTCACACAATCGACTCACAAAATACCTAGTCTTATCCGATACCGCGCGGCCAGCACGATCTAGTGCCTTCCACTCCTTTCCAATCTTGGTCACAGTTTCCATCATATAAGCGGGAACGTGCAAAACATGATTCTCCACATCCAAGTGTCTGCCCATGGCCTGATGAATCCAATGAACCGCATAAGTCGAAAATTTGATAGGCTTACCATCATGTATTGGGGAATATTTATCCAACGCGTGTCCAATAACCGCGGTCCCGATTGCCAGTAGGTCATCCTTCAAACTCTGCTGGCGGAAGGCAAATCTTAGGTCGTTATCTATTCTACTCGCAACCAGACAAGTATTCGCACAGATTAATAGCTCTCGAGCCTGATGAAAGAGCCTTGCCTCAGAGTTCGCCAACGCCAAAAATCTCATATCCACAGAGCTACTTTCCGACTTGGATTGACCTACTGCGAAAGTCGTAAGAAGCTCCGAAGTGAAAGCGCCAAGGTGCGGGAGAATCCAAGGTTGAGAGGCAAGAGCAATCTGCATTTTTTCACTGGCAGTGCCATCCCCTTTCCCCTTTTGGTATGCTTCAAACACCTGAGTTAGTGACCGGAACTCTCGAGTTTCAGAGCCAAGATCAGGCTCTTCGCCTTTGCTCGGTTCATTTGGATCTTCTGAGCTAGTAACAACCGCATCGACTGCAGTCCTAATGCATTCAAGACCGATTCCTGACTCAAATAGTGAAATTAAACTAGTCGCGCGGTGGTTTCTCATTCTTTCAATCGTCATCACTTGAATTTCGCTAGGCAAAGGCGAGAGGCGCCAATTTTTATCTAAATATCTATCACCGCTTGAGGTCAGGGCTTCCGGTTGCTCAACATTGCGCCAAAGGTACTCGGTATACCGACCTTCAATTAGACAGCCATATTCTGTGCCTTGATACTTGCCCGAAAGCTCAGATTGCACGGCAGTAGGATCGGTTGATATGAGCTTCGGCGCCGTGTCCGGTAATGAAACATCCGACATTCCAATCGAGATGATGTCAGCCGATCGAAAGGGATCGGTAGTCTCGGGACTAACGATACACGTTTGTGAAATTTGTTCGCTCATACTACTTTGGAAAGTTTAAAGAAATTTTGCCGCTACTCAATCACATGGGAGTGGATAGATAAAAACCACGGAATCGCTTACAACTGAGCGTAGATCTCGCTAACTAGTTGTTTTGTATAGAGAAATGTATTGCTCTGCTTCGGTGTGAGA
>CAZJXY010000456.1:0-3329 GCA_964549925.1 uncultured Bdellovibrionales bacterium
TGTCTAACTCCGTCACAAAATATCACCTCGCCACGCTTTACGGCTGGCACATCTTCCCAACCAGGGAGACTCTCAAAATATTTTAATCGAGAGATGCTGCCTTTAAGATCCAGCGCATGAGGGGCCACCACCAACACGTCCGGCCGATAGTTCACAATCTCCTCCCACTCAACGCGCTTATGTTTTTCTCCACTCAAGTGGTGCTGGGCATGCGCCGAGGTCATCTGAATCATCTGTGGGAGCCAAAAACCACCAAGAAAGAATGGATCAACGCCAACCAGGAAGGAAACCTTTTTCCCTCTGGTTCTCGGATAAAAGTTATCGATCCAGTCTTTTGACTGAGCGCGAAGCCTCCCGGAAATATCTGTGCCGGCAGAAGGATTCTTTAACTTCTTTCCTAAGTCTTCAAACATCTCTAAAATTTGATCCCAGGTACGCGGATCATAATTTAGTAAGCGCGTGCTTTCCCCTACTTCCGACGTCAGCTCGGCAGTTAGTGCTGACAGTTTCTGAGGATCAGGATTAGGTACTCGTGATATGATCAGATCGGGTTTTAAATCTTGCAGCGCTGGAAGATCAACTAAATCGACACACAACTCCCCCTCTAACCCGGGAACTTCCTTTCTTTGGCCACGGGCGCGGGTCACAACCGCAATATCTTTGATCTCCTCGGGAAACTGAGATCGATGAGAAACCCCAACTAATGAGTCCTTGAGACCCAGAGCACATACGGTCTCTGCGAGAAAGGGATTGAGCGCTACTATCTTCACAATAACCTTAGATGCTTCTAAGCGCTCGATTGGTCAAGCTCCAAACTATAGCTTGTGGAGTTATTAAGATTTAATCATACTTTAAAGAAAGCGTATTGATTTCGATACTATGCCAAAGTTTGCCCCGATCTCCTCTCTTGTAGTTGCTCTCTTTATAGGGTGTGGTCCTTCCCTTCCCGCTCCGCATGCCGGGCTCACTAACGAAGGGGTGCTACTTTTAAGTTCTGACAATCCCTATGTAGGTACAAACCGCTATCTCGCAAATGAGATCGAGAGAAGCACAGTGTTACGTCATTTCCTGGAAAATCGTGGGGCACCACAAGCCATACGCGTCCAGCGTGTGCGCTTTGGCGATCTTACTACGCTTTATATGTTTTATCCTGAAAAGCGCGAGTACTACAGCGCTGAAATTATTGAAAGCGCCAGAAAGGATCCAAGGAAATACGAAGATTGGGTTATCAAAGGACCTTTTAGGACCGAAAGGAACGACTTTGGAGTTCTTAGACAGATGGTTGGAGAGATCAAGGATCCAATCTTTATAGTGAATGGTGAACAGCAGTATTTTAAAGGATCGGTTCAATCAAAGCCGATAGAGGTCGCTTCTCGAACTGACGTGTATTCGACCATCCCGGCTCCGACTCCCAAGCCAACGCCTAAGCCGGTGGTGAAAAAGGAAGTGGTCCCAGCGACTCCAGAGGACGCCATAGATGCGCTGATATTAGCTCCTCCAGGAAAGTTCCGCGCGCTCAATACAGACGAGATGGCTATCGCCATGTCGAAAGGGTACGCCGAGCGTGAAGCAAACGGAGATCTGGTTCATTCAGTTCGCTTTGATGGGGAGAGCATTGACTCGATCGTCAAATGGTATACCGGGGATCTTTCAAATAAGACCTCGATAATTGCGGCCAACAAGTTGGCCGATGACACTAAGCTAAAAGGTGGCGATCGGGTTGTAGTTCCGTTTGCTTTAATTAAGAATTTTCATTTTATGCCGTCGGATTTTTATGTTGAATAAAGTACTTGCCTCGTTTCTCCCCATTCTTTCAGTTATCTGGATAGCTCCTTTTTCTTCCACACTTGCTCAGCCAGCTCGTGACCTTAATGACGAGAAGCTCACTACCTTTGAGGTGCAACAGGAAAAAACCGTTGATGGTTATGGTACAACCCAAGACAGCACGATTGCCTTTTTCGAAGAAGCAGAGTCGAAGCGCAAATCTTTAGCGAACGGCAGCTCTGCCTCACCCGCTAGCTTGAACGATGAGCAGCTAAATTATTTATCCGGCGTCTATCTCCACTGTGCGATGAAGAACTCAGCTTGTCCGATAATTCTAGACGCGATTCTTGAGATCGATGTAATGAATTCCAAATTGAGTGGGAAGAATGACTGTAAAAACATGCTCGGCTTTTGGAACCGATGGGTGAAAAATGAGTTTGAAAAACGTTTGAACTACTCCCTTCAGAAGGGATTAGCTCGCTATCTTGAGTTCAAGACCAAGGAGATGCCGCGCTATGTAAAGTGTTCAAAAACGATCGAGCGTGAAACCAAGTCAGAATCTGGAAGTGTAGAGTATTTCAAAAAGCGCTACGGCTTAGATGCCCCAAATTCCAATCACCTTTCAAAACTCGCAAAGTACCTTCAAATTGTGAAGCAAAAAATCCCAGATGTGTTTGTCGCGACTGGTGCTTTGAAGGAGTAACTAACTTACTGAGCCGTCTGAGATAGAACAGGGCTTAAGTCTACTGATTGATAACTAGATGGCTTTCTAACCTTTCCTCGCGCGTCTTTTCCGATCGCATATAAATCGCCGTTCACCCTTTGGACCTCAACTCGTTTAACCTCAGCTGGCCATGAGATCCCTTGACCGCAATGCCACAAAGACTCGGCAAGCTCCCCTTCTTTCCACGCGCCCCCCTGCAGCTTGACGAACTTGGTCAAATTATTATCACACACAAGCTCAAACGCCTGCTCAAGCGGCAATCCAAAAGCGAGCTGGTTCCAATACATGGTGTAGGCAACATCTGCCAAGCCGTCTACCATCTCCAAAGTGTCGCAACTTTTCTCCCTACCAACTTCGTAGGTCAGCGCTTCAGGATCAATTATCGGCTGGCCATTTATAACCGGGGTAACTCCAAGGCCGTGTACTACATACTCAAGCACCTCAGAGAGCAGAAGTTGAGCACCTAGTTTTCGCTCACTCTCATCACCACACCTTGGGCTGTGTGAAATAGGCTGTCCGGCAAGCTCGAGAAACAATCTGACCTTACTATTTTTCATTACGATCACCTTAATAACTTTTTCATACCCCTCGTACTTGCATTTCTCAGTTAGATCAACATAGCTCGCAAGAACTCTGATTTTCCTAGACTTTTCTTGCGGCATAGGAATTGCTCACTACTGGGGCAGTGCTGTTTTAGACACAGATTTTCTCTCGCCTGCCCTTAAGAGAAGGCCATAACCAGCAAAGCCCTAAGCCCTCACTGTAAGCTGGTTATGGCCTTTATTTATAAACCCAGCCTCAATCATTTTTGTACAAAAATGATTGAGAATAGCTGGGCCAG
>CAZJXY010000457.1:0-3326 GCA_964549925.1 uncultured Bdellovibrionales bacterium
ATCGTCAGCCGCGAAACCAGAGGGCATTCCTGCCTTAACAAGCCGATGATATGCGGGTCTTCTATTTACCTCTCCATCATAGTGCGGACAATTACTGCCGGCCAAAAACCCGAGACAATCAAGGCTGGCAAGATCAGCTCCGAAGGAATCAGTTACGCCGGCTTTAAACCAACAAATTGACCCAGCACTTACACCAGTTAATACTGTACCGTTAGAGTAGGCAGCATGAAGAGCTTTATCCAGTCCATGCAAGCGCCAAATTGCAAGCATATTGGCAGTATTCCCCCCTCCAACATAAATAACGTCTTGTTGCATTGCGAAGGCGGTTAAATCAGTCACTTCGCGGTTAAAAATTGCAAGATGATTGGGCTCACATTGTAATTTGGTGAATCGGCGGTAGAATTTAACAATCATGCTGTCGTTGTCGCCCGCAGCCGTGCCGACATAACAAATTTTTGGACGCGCCACTCTAGCTAGTTCTAGGGCATAAAGATCAAGGGGAGAATTTTCTTCCATCAAAAATCCGCCACCACCTAGGGCCACAATATGCTTATCAACTGACATATATTCTTTAACTGGAAAATGGTTTGAATCACCAGTTTCGCGCCAATTGGTTGTCGATTCAACTGTCAAGATAACTAGGCGCGAATTCTCGAATATTTGATTATTTTTTCGTTACTCGTTCGTCATTAACCTAGCCACTACTGCGAGGTTTCTCCGATCAATAATCGGGAGGCTTAAATTATGGGAGTGGAAACTAAAGTGGCCTCAATTAGGATCGTATTTGACGCAATCCGAGAACTTATCGACTCAAAATCTCCCCCAAAAATGCGCCAAATATTTCCGCTGAATTAGCTGCAAATCCACCAGCCTGAAGGCACGGGCCAATCACACTCAAATATTAGCAAACAATTTGCGTCGTGTCTTCAGGTTCGTGTGGCCTCTCTTTTCTCTACGCAAGATCATCCAGGTTCAAATCCAAGTTCCGTCGACAGATCAACGGAACTCTGTCTTGCTTGGTTCAACTGCTTGGCACCAGCGCCAGTCAACTTAAAAAAGCGCCACACGCGATCTGAGCCTTCAATCTTGCCGTATCGGGAAACCTCAACTGCGCCCTTATAACGCAAACGTCGCAAAGCGGTAACTATCTCTCCTGCGCCGTAGTCTGCATCGAAACGACGATCTAATTCTCGACTGATTTCCGGTAGAGCCTTTTCACCTCTGATCAGCACTTGCATGATTCGAGTCTCCAAGCTCTGAAGCGGATCGGTGGAAGGGCCTCGAAATAAATCTCCTAGCTTGGAAACGAAGCTCGAAAGCGAGTCATCCTCGGACGGCGAGGCCCCTGAGGAGCTACGAATAATTTCCGTTGCCAGTGCGCTGGGTGACATCTCCTAAAGGTGTCGAAGTAACGACTAAAAGTAAAGATCTATTTACGTTCGGTATGGTGTAGAATGTTTACGAAAATGAGTTCGCGCCTAATAACACCGCTATATTACCTTATAATGTATAGTGGCGCTAATCTCGTTGATCGAATTGTTACCCCAACTTAGTTGGAGACTTTCTCTCAATTTCCGCAATTACACAGATGATGGAAAGGGAAATTGAATCAATTATCATTAATATCTATAGCCAGCGAGTTATTTTGGATAGCGACCTGGCTAAGTTGTGTGGAGTTTGTACGACGCGGTTGAACGAGCAAGTCGCTTAAGTTCACCATAAAGTTCATCACAAGTCGATTGATCTATACGGCCTGCCCTAAACAATGCGTGGATCGAGGTGTTGATGTCGTAATATTTGCCAGGCCTGTGGGCGCAAGCTAAATTTCCATCCCTGGCATCAGCACTACAAATACTCGTGCCCATAATTTCATGCCGAATTCCGCAGGGCCTCACATGGAGCTCCTGCAGGCTTAACCTGCTGGCTTCCAGTTCGCTATGTAGTCGTGGGTCCACAAATCAAATCTCTTGAAGGGGATAAAGACTAGCGTCGCTGGCCCTGGCCGAGAATGACGCTTCGAAGTTTCAGTTACATTCGCGGGCCAAGTTCCAGTTAACGCATTTGATATCCCGTAAATACATGCTCGACAAATTCTTGTCCTGATTTGGTAAGGCACAATGCCTCTTTGCCGGTAACCGAGTTAGATGGAGTACTTCGGTGAATCCAGCCCATTTCTACTCCCGCCATGAGTCCTATAGAAATCACCTCCTTTCCCAATTTTTCACCGAGGTAAACTCGTAAACTGTCCTGAATTACGGGAAGGATTTCAGCTAAGTTTACCCACTGTGCGACAGAACCACCACCAGCCAGCATGAAGGCTGACAGTGCATAGGCATAAGTTTGATGACGACCCGGCACATGATCAAGAAGAGAATCGCTAAGAGGCTCTATGTGTAACTGTCGTAATTCCAAATTTCGACACAGCATTTCACCGGGTGAGGCTCTAAAGGAAACAGGTGGAGGAAGCGCCTCGCGCTCAAGTAACATAATTCTCCACTCCTGCTCTGGAGTTGAGTCTGTCCAGATATCAAGATCGGGTAATAGGTCGACGTATGTAATAGCCGGTTTCACTTGAAAAATCCTTCACGGGACAACGTTACTCACATCACTTTGCGAGCAAAATATCTCACATCTCAACAGGTTACTCAACGCGGGCAATTTCCGGTGGCTTTAATTGTTATCCCTGCTTCACTTTTTAAACAACGGTGCGACTTTCAGCTCGATTACTAGATGTGGAAGATTTGTCGGTCGACCAAATACACGCTCTCGTTCTTCTAATTCGAGGACGAAAGGTCATATTGTCTTCGCATCTCGCAGAGCTCTATGAGGTACAAGTCCGCGCGCTTACCCAAGCGGTGAAGCGCAATATTGACCGTTTCCCTGAAGATTTTATGGTCCAACTGACCTCAGAAGAGGTCGATTCTTTAAGATCACAGAATGTGACCTTGAACGTAGGCAAAAGAGGTCACAACATCAAGTACTTACCTTATGCCTTCACACAAGAAGGTATAGCAATGCTTTCTAGTGTGCTCAGCAGTCCTGGCGCTATCTTAGTAAATATTGCGATCATGCGAACGTTCGTAAAGCTGCGCGAGCTTATGACCTCACATCGCGAGCTAGCTCAAAAAATTGAGTCACTTGAACGCCGCTACGACGGGCAGTTTAAAGTAGTTTTTAACAGCATTCGTAAATTGATCGATGCGCATCCAAAGGAATTGGTACGAGTACCGCTCGCTCGAAGAAAAATCGGTTTTCGCAGGGATCAGGAGGGATAATGTATAGGGATAAGCCGATGCCTGATAAAAAGTGAGCACCGAAGACTGATC
>CAZJXY010000458.1:0-3325 GCA_964549925.1 uncultured Bdellovibrionales bacterium
AAGACGTTATTGACTTCTCGCGCAATCTCCTCAAAGTGCTTCGATAAGGTTTTCGTGGTTCCCGAGACATAAGTGTGATCCGTAAACATCACTTCCTTAGGAACAGTGTAGTCTAGTTGTACGCAACCACACTCACCGCAGTGCAGCAACTTAAGTGGATACTTCGGTTCCTTCCCAAGATCATCTTTTTTTAGGAAATTATTGGCCCAGGGCTGATCGCCTAAGTCCAACACCGCAACCAGATTTTTGGAATCACAGATCCGACAGATCATAAGATTATATCAGCTCCAGGGGCATTTAGTTTCACACGTACAATCTGGTAGTCCGAAAAGGCCTCAGTCAATCGTCGTTGCTTCTCGGGTGGCGCAAACAACATTAAAAATCCGCCGCCGCCCGCGCCAAGCAATTTTCCACCAATCGCTCCATTAGCCATGGCCTTCTCATACATCTGATCGATTAGACTGTTACTAACCTCGTTAGCAAGGGATCTTTTTGCAAGCCAGGCTTTGTTTAGGAGCTCACCAAAGCCTGTTAGCGATCCAGCGCTGGTAAGTATGTCCCACCCTTGATCAACCATCTTTCTCATTTCATGCAGGGTGGCTTGATTTTGAGAAAGTTTTGCGATCTTACTCGCAGCGACGTCATTGGCACGACGGGTTACATTGGTGAATACAAAGATCAGGTTTGACTGAAGCTCTGCAATTCTAGAAGGCGAGACCGGAAGCGGATGAACCTTAAAATTATCCATCCCTTTAAATTCGATTAGGTTAAACCCGCCGACTGCGGCAAAGGTTTGGTCTTGGCAGCCGACGCTCTCTTTCAAAACCTCTCGCTCAATATGGATTGCTTCATACGCAAGCGGCAATCCTTTGAGAACATCCCCGCGATAAGAATGAAGCGCCTGGAGCAGGCCTACAGTAAACGCCGAAGAAGATCCCAGCCCGGTGAAGGAGGGAAGGTCCGCCACATTATGCAACTCAACATCGCGCTCAACACCGACGTGCTTCAAACATTCTCGATAAACACGATGCTTAATCTCATTTACGTCTTTAACCAACTCCACCTCGCGGTACGAGACCCTCACCTTGTAGTCAAACAAGCGGCTAGCAAATGTACTAGCCGTTATGTACGAAAATTTGTCAATTGCACTGCCTAACACCGCGCCACCGCATTTTTCAAAGTGCTCGGGATAATCTGTTCCACCTCCAAAGAAGCTTACTCTGAGCGGAGTTCTAGTCATGGTTAGCGGACGAAAATCTGTAGCAGGTGTGGGGACTGCCGCAAGGCGCGAAATTCGAGTAGGGAGTTCTGCCGCTCGAACGATAAACACCTTTCCGCCAGCTTGAGAAAGAGCTTCCTTCAAGCTCTCTAGCTCACTTAAGCGAGAGGCTCGTCTTAAAATTAAAGGGTCTCTATCAAACTCCATCTCTGCTTCTACGATCTGTAGACCGCATTCACTCTTTATTAGATCACAGACTGATGCTCGAGAGCTCTCGGAAGAGTCTTTGAATCCTTCGAAGATGAGTTCGAATAGAGGCTCGTTAATAGTTGGGGCCGATGGTATTCCCATAGAGTCTTTAGATGTCGCCAAAGACTGAATGGTTTGAGCTATCTTGGTAGTTAAGTGGTTAATAACATTATAACTATCAACGATTACGCCAAAAACTTCAACGATTCTTGATGAGTGCGAGTAGTGCGATGCACTAAGCCCAGTCTAGGATCAATCTCATCTTTCAACCCCGGAATTGCCTCCCACACCTCAACTGCCCCGATCGGAAGTCGTAATTTAAGATCCGGATTGATCAAAAACCTTGGTGATTGATCAAACTCAATTATTTTGGATTAAATCTCTTCTTTACACAGTCGATCTTCTTCCGGAAGTCGTTGAGCACGCTCAATCGTCATTTTCCATGTTGAGCTCAAACGAGTGCTCCGCACTCCCTTCTCGTAGATCAACTATCTGATTTCCGATCGCTTGCTGCATCAAAACATCTCTATAGGCTTGGATGCTTCTCTTTTAACCAAGCGTAAAAGGATTCTCGATCGAGTTCCCCGCTCTTCGCCCGCCTGGCCAGTTCAGAGAATACCTCCTTTACCACTGGATCGCCTTTCCAACGGGACCTAGTGGCTATCCATTGAGCAGCATCTCCGCGATCTGCCAAGGCAAACGCGGTGAGCTCCTTCCCTCGGTGCTTTTCCCATTGCCCGATCTCTAAGTTTTCGCCACGACGCTTTATAACCCCATTGCTAGTGACCGGCCGAGCAGAATCTAGGCCTAACTCTGAAATTTCTCGGGCAAACTCACGATTGAATAGGACCTCTCTTGGTCTATCCAATGCCTTTCTTAAAGCCTGAAAAGTATCGCGCTCAAGGAATTCGACCAAATTTCTAGCTTTTGCGTCCCAGCCGGCCCGTCCGCATAGAACTACGAGGCCCTCCTTAAGTGCAGGAAATTCCTTAAATCCATCTTCCACAAGTATGTATTCCCGATCAAGCTTATCGAGGCCCTCTGCGAGCTGAAGCGGGTCATAGTATCTAACCCGTGGATTTGTAATCTGATCGCTAGGGAAACTGATCGAAGGAATCTCATGTTGGACTCCGAACTGGCTCTCAGCCCTCACTGATTTTCTCCTATCAGAATGGATCGAAGCGTTCCCGGTTACTAACCATTTTTCTTGATACTGAGCCAATCGCCCTGCCAACAATTTTGCTTGCTCACGATCAAACACTCGAGGTTCTAGCTCCGAGAGTTCTCGTACAGCTAGAAAAAAATCCTCTCTAAGATAGTCATTCTTCGCTAAGTCCCTTGGATTTTTAACCCATGATTGAACTAGTGGATCCTCTAAGTTTGCCTCGGCTCGGGCAACCATCTGATCTGAAATGTAAGATTTAGGGACGAGTGCTCGAACATCTAATGCCTGGGAAGAATAGAGATCTCTTCCTGCAACCTCAATCGGAGTGTAGAGCCCAACTGATGCGGCACAAGAAATCGCCTCTCCAAAACTACCCCAGCTAGAGACATGAATCCAAGAACTCGATGGACTCAATGCAGCTTTCAGACGATACTCCGATCGCCGCACCAACTCACTTAGGGATAACTCTCTCCACGGCTTCTCAGGATTCAGATCCTCCGGGCGATTAAGTCTACTATTCAATTCCTCCTCCGGAGCAAGCGCCGGATCAGTTAACAGACGCGGCTTCGCCGTAGAAAGCAGTTCCCTTACCTTCTCCTCCGCGACACGCAGCCCAGGAGTTTGGGGTAGCTCGCCACTCTCGACTTTTTGCTCCACCAATCTTGCGACTTCATTTTCAAGATACTGAGCGC
>CAZJXY010000459.1:0-3315 GCA_964549925.1 uncultured Bdellovibrionales bacterium
GTTAAGGCAAAGTATCCACAAAATCTCGCGCTTGTAAAAGCAGGGGACTCTGTGGTCATTACCGCGGTCGAAGGGTTCGCTACCAGTGTAAATCCCATTCGCTAGAGCCGCCAGTTTTGCTCCTTTGACGGCAGGATGGAGCTACATGAATGATGTGAGGACAGGATGCGCTACATAACAGTTCTGTTTTTACTCTTGGTTCTATCTTGCGCGTCAAGTTTGTACGCTGAAGGATCGGCGCGCTCGACTCGGCCGAAGATTTGTCTGGTACTTAAGGGGGGCGGGGCGCTCGGTTCAGCGCATGTCGGCGTCCTAAAAGTGCTTGAGCAGAACCGAATTCCAGTAGATTGCATCGCTGGAACAAGCATGGGCTCGATTATCGGTGCAGCCTATGCTTCTGGAAATACAATGGAGCAGATGGAGCGTCTGCTCATAGATACGGATTGGGACGCGCTTTTCGGTGAGAAGATTCTGCGCGAGAATAAGGACTACCGTCTTAAGTCGGGGCGCGGGCGGGAGATCTTTGGCGATGCTAAGCTTAGCTACCAAGATGGGAAGTTTGTTACCCCTGCTGGTGCAATCGAGGGGCAGAATATTCGCCCCCTGTTTCAACACATATTTGGAGATCTCCCTTCGCCAGTGGATTTTGACTCCCTGCCGATACCTTTTCGTGCGGTGACAGCTAATATCGAAACCGGCGAGAAATATGTCCCGGCGAGTGGAGACCTGGCTACAGTCGTAAGGGCCAGCATGTCTGTTCCTGGCGCCTTTTCTCCTGTTCATATCGATGGAAAGTATCTGGTGGATGGCGGGATTGCAAACAACCTTCCGATTGAAGTTGCACTGGACATGGGCGCGGATGTGTTGATTGTAGTAGACCTTCAGAGCACTCTAGCTAAAGGGGAATCGCTTGACTCGCTACTTAGCGTTACCGGGCAGATGATTAACCTGCTCTTTTTGCAAAATACTTTACAGTCGCAGAAGCTTATTCGCGCTAAAGATGTGGTCGTAACCCCGGATGTGAGCGCTTATAACGCCGGTCAGTTCGATAAGGGGAGTGAGATCATGACCATCGGGGAAAAAGCTGCCAATGCCGTTTTGCCGCAGCTTAAAAAACTTGCAGTATCTCCTGAGGAATATAGCGTCTATCTTAAAAAGCGCACCACGCGGCTGGCTGTCCCGGCAATTCTGCAGTTTGTTAGACTCGAAAATAACTCACCGGTGGCAGATAATAGAATTCTTAAAGAGATCCGTCTTAAACCCGGGGATCACTTCGATAATAAAATTATAGAAGAGGATATCCAGAAGATTTATCAGTCTGGCCAGTTCGAAACTGTGCAATACACGGTTGTTAAAGAAGATGGGAGGGAGGGACTCAAAGTCGAGGTTCAAGAGAAAGCATGGTTAAAGAAATTTGCTAAGATCGGCTTCTCACTAGAAGACAACCTCGATGGGGGCGACACTTTTCGCTTGGGCTTTGCCTATCGCGCCAATGAGCTGATCTGGGAGGAGGGGTACGGCGAGCTTCAAGCTGAGATCGGCAAGAACCCGCGCATTGGCGCTGAACTGTATCAGATGCTTGGTGAAAGCGAGTTTTTTGTTGACCCGATACTTTCCGTTAGCCGCAATGAACTTCTTTTGCGAGATGGTGGCACTGAAATTGCTGAGTATCAAAGATCCGTTGCCCAAGGAGTTTTTTATTTCGGCAGAAGGCTTGGAACTTTGGGTGAGGCAACTTTAGGAGTAGCGCGCGGACACGGAGAAATTGAGCGAAAGGTTGGTGACCCCGCTCTGCCAGAGGCGAATTACAACTTTGGAGACTTCTTAGCTGGCTTTGAGCTCGATAACCTAGATACGCCTGATTTTCCGACGAGCGGTTTTGGCCTTCACACCAAGTATACCGACGCGCTGGAGGAGCTTGGATCGGATGATGAATTTGGTGAGATTAGCGGTGGAGCGGTGTTGCCGCTGACCTTTGGAAACAATACGATCCTCCTGGGTAGCAACTATGCGCAGACTTTTGGTACACGACCGATAGCGCGTTCGAATTCTCTGGGTGGCTTCCTCTCAGTTTCCGGTTATCAGCAGGGCTCACTAACAGCTTCTGATTTTGTTACTGGGCAGATGGTATTTTATCACCGCATCTCACGGGTTCATAATCCACTCTTTGATCTCTCCTTCTTTGTGGGCGGGTCTTACGAACTGACCAATATCAATAACGACCTGCCTCAGTTAGAGGATCAAAATTCGATCCAGTCCGGCTCTGTATTTCTGGGCGGGGACACGCCGATACTTCCGATTTATTTGGGCTTCGGTATGTCCGACACAAATGAGAAGTCGATCTATGTGAACGTCGGAAGGATAGGGCGGCCAAGACGGTAATTTTTATTGGGTAGCGCTGCGGGCTTATGAGAATTTCAAAGGGATTTCTTTGGATATTTGTACTGCTTCTATGCGGATGTTGCTCCGGCGCAAAAGATGAGCAGATCTCTAAGAAGAATTTGGAGGAGTCCTTAGAGAATAGAGTCCTGTTGGCGAAGCAGGTTATTCAGATCTATCCCAACGAGGCTTTTGGGGCGGGAATCAGGCAGCAGGTTGAGAGCGTTGTAGGCAAGGATGTTACTGAGGAGGCCAGGGCTAAGTTTCGTAAACTAATTTCACCGGAGGAGTTTACGCAGAAGCGCGAAGAGTTTTTGGTGAAGACCTTTACGGTCAAAGAGTTGCAGGCGTTAGCGGCACTGCTCTCCTCCGCCGAGGGGCAAGCGCTTTATGAAAAGTTGCCTAAGCACAATGAGCGCTGGAAAGAGTATCTGACCCCGCTGCTTACCTCAGTCTTAAGTAACGGATAATACATATGCTTAAACCATCGATAAACTGGCTCTTTATATTTGCGCCGATAAGCTTTTTTTTGGAGCATGCCGCAGTCTCTCCGGCGCTAGTTTTTTTTATAAGTGCTTTGGCTATAGTCCCGGTGGCTCATCTGATTGTAGAGGCGACTGAAAATCTGGCCAAACATACCGGCGATGCGATTGGAGGTTTACTTAACGCAACTTTCGGTAATGCGCCGGAGCTGATTATTTCGCTGGTGGCGCTGCGTGCTGGTCAGATTGAGATGGTCAGCGCCTCGATAATCGGTGCGATTTTGGCGAATCTTTTGATGGCACAAGGACTCTCATTCTTCTTGGGCGGGTTGCGCTATCACGATCAGGAGTACAACACCAATTCTATTAGACTCTATAGTACTATGATGCTGATAGCTGTGGTGAGTTTGGCTATTCCAAGTGCATTCGGTAGGGCAGTGAATGGAAGCGGGGC
>CAZJXY010000460.1:0-3312 GCA_964549925.1 uncultured Bdellovibrionales bacterium
TTTCATAATTTTCCGGATCAACCAACAGCGCCGCATCTGAGAGTACCTCGGGCATGCTAGAGCGATTTGAGCTAACAACTACGGTACCAGCGGCCATAGCTTCAAGCGGAGTAAAACCAAACCCTTCATACAGACTCGGAAAGAAAAATACAGCCGAACTCTGATAAAGTCTAACTAGATCCTGATCCTTTAAAAAGCCCGTAAAATAAATCAAGTCACTAACACCTGACTCATGCACCAACTTAAGAAGCTTAGGATACTCCAAATCGTTTTCAATCTTGCCGGCGATCACAAGAATCGGAGGAATCGCGCCATGGTCTTTCAATCGTTGAACTGTCTTAGAGAAGGTGTGGATTAGGGATCTGGTATTTTTCCTCTGATCAATCCCTCCAACGTACAAAACTATGGGAGTATCCTGGGGCAGCTTAAGCTCTTCTCGAAGTAGAGATTTATCCTCGTCACTTTTGATATGCTTAGCAAAAAAACTAGAATCAATCCCAAGCTCAGTTACAAAGATGCGCTCAGTCGGTATATCAAGCAGCCGTTCGACATCAGCCGCGCCGTGTCGACTTATAGTCAAAACCGCAGTTGCGTTTTTGATGGCCTTTAACTCCAAATAACGAGCCAGATTGTACCTCCAGCTGGGCTTACCGACCGAGTATAGATCTTTAAGCACCAGCGGGATTAAATCCAGAACCGTTACAACATAAGGCTTATTACACCACGAGGGTGCATCGATGTGCGCAGGAAAGTGCAATAGATCAAACGATGAAGCTTTTTTTCCACTTAACCTGCGCGGATAACAGAGCTGCTGGCGAAATGTTACCCGCCCGAAAGGGAGCCAATTTGTAACCCCCTCAAGCATTGAGGAAATCACGTCGCTCGGGCCCAAGTCGTCAGGGGTAAACCCCTGGACTGTTAAGTTCCTATTGTTCAACCCAACAGGAGCGGAAAGATTTCGACTTAATTCAGCGACGTACCGGCCTGTGCCTCGCAATGCGTGTGCCTTGAAATCGCCCTCTAGCGCTCGGATATCCAATCCGACAATTTTACTCTTTGCAAGCGGGCGCAAAGCTGAAGGTGAAGCCTCTTCGAATGGGGTACCGATCTTTTCTGCCTGCATTAAAATGCTGCCCCTATCCTTGATTGGCTTCTCGATTCAGATTGACCTTGAAAGATCTCTGATACACGACTTTGAAAAGCGTCGAAACTTAGTCGAGCAACTCGGCGTCTACCCGCCTCTATCATGTTGGTCCTAAGGGCAGAATCTTCGCTCAATTTATGAATTAGCGCTGCCAACTCGGCCGGGCGCTTTTCTGTAAACAGTATCCCCCCATCTCCAACAGTCTCCACCAATGCCGAACTAGCAAACGATAGTACTGGCAACCCAAAATGCATCGCTTCAGCTACCGGAAGACAGAATCCTTCGTGCTCGCTCATACAGAGATAGCATGACGCGTTTTGATAAAGCGCTTTTAACTCTGAATCATCCAGACAACCAACAAAATTGACCGCATGCCCCAAATTCAATTCATAAACCAGCTGCTTTAATGCAAAGCTGTAAGCCTCCGTATCAATATCGATACCACTCAACCATAGTCTGCTTTGCCGCTCGAAATGATGGTGCAGGAAGTAAAAGACCTTGATGATGTCTTCGATCCGCTTGTTGGGAGCAAGTCTTCCAACATGCAACAGGTGGATTCCAGGTTCCGAGCGCACAACGTTTGCGATTCCGGGGTTTTGATCCAGTTCCCAACGCTTCGGATCAAGTGGAAGCTCCAACACCTCGGCGTTAAATCCAAAGCGGGACAATTCAGAGGCGTTAAATCCTGAATCAGCGAGCAGTCGGTTACTAAGCTTGCACAACTCAGGCAATTCAACCTCCCCGCGTCGAATATCTGCTACTATTCTCGGGTTGACTCCTTCAAACCACTTAGCCGGAGTTAAATTGTGATATATCAAGGTGCGATTTGCAGAGTTCAAACTTCGGTACAAGTCGCTAAGAGGCGAACCTAAAGAATAGTGCAAGATTACTCCACCATCGAAGGAGCCGCCAGCGCTTCGATTGAACTCTCGGTAATCGATGGACGCACCCTTCAGCTTCGGATGTTCGTTAATTGCATAAATTTCACTATCGAAGCCTAGATTCTTTAGAACTCGCTGCATGGCCAGGACCTCGCCGGAGATGGCATCTCCATAGCTCAAGGTATGAACTAGCTGATGAATCTTTCTACTACTGCTCATAATAATTCAGCAAAGCTCTCGTGGAAGCGACGATAGATAAAGCTTCCCAATAGAAGAGCACACATCACAAAGGCGCATAATACTCCTACCGATTGGAACGAAGGAAACACGCCCTCGATCACAAGATTGTGATAAAAAAGAGTAAATAGCGCTAGAGGATTATATTCCAACGTAAACTTGAAAGATTCGGGAACCGAAGTGGGCGGGTATAGAATCGGACAGAGGAAAAAGAGCAGTGTCAGGACGTTACCCAAAATATGCTGAATATCCCTAAAATAAACATTAAGAGACGAGAGCGCTAAAACGGCTCCCAATAGGAAGAGGAATTGCAGTGTCACTACTCCCGGGAGTGCTAAAAGAGTCAAATGAAACTCCATACCGGCAACGGCCATGAATAAGAAAAGCAGCGGGAGGGAAAGCAAAAAATTGATCATATTCGTAAGCACCGACACAGCCGGGAGGAGATGTGCTGGGAACATCGATTTCGTAATTAGATGTCCGCTGCTTACAACCGAGGCCGTGCCTTCGAGCAACCCACTTGTCACCCAAGTCCAAGGAAGCAGTCCGCAGAAGAGAAAGACTGTGTAGTTGGGGACCTCTGAAAAACGGATATAATACTTAAAGACTAAGGCGTACACCAACATCAAGCAGAGCGGGTTTAAAAATGACCAAAGAAAGCCAAGCGCTGACCCTCGATAGCGCAAACTCAAATGACGAGTCACCAGAGCGATAACAAGTGCTCGGTAGCGCCATAGTTCTTTAAAATTCTCAATCATCTTCTACCCAACCTTGCTTAACTTAGGCTCACTCTCAGCAGACTCAAATTCCCAGCGATGGATCGGTAGGAATACTCCTACCTGCTTTTCCGCCAGACGTACTGCAAATTTTTTAGCATGCCGATGGTAATCATAAGGATATCCGTCGCTACGGTGCAGGGCTACATCTAATGTGTAGGTTCCATCCAACAAAGATATCCGATCAATCGAACAACGCATCCGTCCGGAACGCTTTAAATCCGGAAGCGTAACCGATTCAATCTCTGTGTTGCTCCCGTAAACCATCAGTCCA
>CAZJXY010000461.1:0-3296 GCA_964549925.1 uncultured Bdellovibrionales bacterium
TAGTAAACAGCAAAGTTTAAATTGGCTACTTTATTTTTATGGCGTTACTTATTCGATAGCTTGGATCAAGACTGCCGAGCAACGCGCGCAAGGAACCAAGTCCGCCGCCTGGGACACGCGCAAACGCTCCACTATCTAATCGAACCCAGCGATCGCTGTATTGGGCCGAGTTTTTAAAGAGCGAACTAATCGGAATGTTCGCCGTATTCTGTGTGAGTGTAATCTTCGTATCGAACCATTCAATCTTCTGAGATTCAGATTCACTTGGCTTAGCTTTCCTCGACTCTCCGTCAGATGCCTTTGAAACTGCAACTGAGAGTTCAAGTTTTGCAAATTTGACGCTGCGCTTTGCTTCATCGAAGCCAATGATCTTCCATTGCTTGGGAAATTGCGATGCCGGCTTTGAAATTATATCTAGGGCGTTATCTCCCTGAGCTATGAATCGTTTCTTTGAAGCGTCGAGTTCAAAGCCAAGCGAGCGTAGGTGATTTACCGCCTCATCCTCTAACTCCCGGTTCGGAAGATAAACTAAATTTTTATTAGCTTTTGCCTCTGGGTACTGGAATTCTAATGTAGCGGTGAGAGTAATGCTTTTAATAGTATCTACGCTATTTGAGTCGATTCCAGCACGAATATCCAGGCTAATATCTGGGCGAGTTACTTCCGTTTGCGGCTGATGTTGGGGATTTTTAATTTCAATCAGATCAGATTTGAAAAATCCCTCTGATAAGGCCTCTAGGATCGGACCAGATTGAGGTTTCGAAAATGTGATTGTTGAACCGTAGGAGAATAGTGAGCAGATGCGGGCCGCCTCAGGGGTGACCCGATAAAGGTGTCCTGAGACTGCGGTCCAAAAAGGTCCCGTTCCGAGTAAGTCGCTCTCTTTTAATTGTAACGTTCCGTCCGGAAGAGCCCAATATACCGAGAGCTCCACAGAGCTTTCTTCCCACTCCATAATCAACTTTGCACTTAGCAGCTCATCGGCAAATTCGATACTACGTGGGCCGTCTTTGCCTTGCATTAGGCAAAGTATGCTTGCTTCATTACGATATTCTCGAATTAGCCCGAGAAGTTTCTCTAAGCTAGCGCTGCTGCTGACGTACCAAAATTTTAGCTCATCATCCCAAATCCCTTCGTCATCTAGTAACTGTAGAAGAATATTATCTAGTGCTCGTGCAGAAGGGACTCGCAAGTCCTTTACCGCGACAGGCACTTGAACTTCCTTATCGAAAGTAATTCTTACACCGAGTTTATCGCCGCGTAGATCTAGTAAGATTTTAACTTTTGGATGAAAGGCATTTACCGGCTGCTGTAGGTTACGCAGATTCTTAAGTTCAGAGACGACAGTTGCGACATCGCGAGCGGAAACGCTTCCCCCACGAAAGCGCGCCTCCTCAGCTACAAACCCACTATTCCGATTCAAAAATCCAAGATCACCTGCTACCCAAAGGAGCGCCACGGCATGTTTGCACCAACTGTCATCTGATTCTCCGCAGGAGCAAGATGGCTCGACGCTTCCGGTCCCGGTGAGAAACAAACTGACTCGCTGCGCAGCATTATCTGATCCTTTAACCATGCCGTGAATGCGCTGCTCAGAGCGGTACGATTCGAGGACATCGCCGCGCTCGGCTGACGAGATTGCGGCAAGGAGTAACGGTTGGGGGATTCTTTGTTGCAAAAACTGAAGGAGTCTAGTTCGATCTTCAGGTGTAAAGTCGGCCATCGGGAGAGAATAGCATAATTAAGATTCAGTGAGGAGAGGTAAGAGTCAGCTTACAGGACTTATGCAGCTTTCTTTCCGGTCGCTGTCGCAAATTCAAGTACTGGACGTTCTGGATTCTCGATGCGCTTACCATCGAGTTCCTTTTGAGCAACGCCCTTCAATAGATCAATAAACTCATCTACCTGCTGTTCCGTAACAAATATCGACGGCACAAGCTCCATCAGCAGACTCCTAAAATCGGCTAGGGGATTTTCAATAAACTCTTCGGGGGAACGGCCGCTCAATTCACCTGAGATTCTTGCCATAAGCAAAAGATCGCGCTTTTGCTCAGGGGTCATCTTAGATATTAAATCCGACGCAAGCTCAGCATCGACCTTCGGACGCTCTACGGTAGCATCTGTCGCGAAAGGGTCCTCATCCTCACCCTTACGGCGCTTTGCCGCGGCCTCGATTTGGCTCTGAAACAGCTGTGCAGCTAGGCTACTCATCTTCGTATTTAAACAACAGTATTTTAAAATCCACTTACAACCACTATTTTATAGTTATATCTGGATTATTCAAATAGGCGCACAGATTATCAAGCCTAATTATTACAATATGTTACGCCAGTTCTGTGCTGCCCTTCCTAAGATTATGGTGCAGAATTCAGAAGAATCGATGCTCAGTTTTGGTCGGCTTCGTCGGTGAGCCGCTTATGCTTCTCAAACCAAGCTTGCGCTGACCTTGCGCTACCGTGGGTAGTTTTCATGTAAGCGGCAATCTCTTTCCACTTTGGCCTGCCGCCTGGGTAGCAAAATTCGGGCAGAGTAGGGAGTCTAAGAAGATCGTCAGTTTCTACCTTAGAATATGGCTCGAACCCGCGACTTCGATGCGCGAGAAGCGACATTTCGCGCATGCTCGGCCGTTCAGACAGTGGCGGAAGATCGCTTACTCCATTCTCCTTTCGAAGCGCTTCTCGGTTCCCCAGCTGTTGTTCAGCCCGCTTATCACGTTCCTTCCTGATCCGACGTGATCGTTCCGCCTCTTCCTCGCGCATAACCGCATCCGCAATCTTGGACTCAAAACATCGACTTACTGCTTCGATACTAAGAGTGCGTGCCGAAGAATCTAAAGTTCGTCTCCATTGATTAAAACGCTGGGTGATCTTTGGCCAATCTAGATCCCCCACAATTTTGCCGGTCCGACTACGTCTTGAGTCGGGATCAAGAACAATTGCCAAGAGCGCTTCAAGCTCAGCAGGTGAATAATAATGCCTCTTCGATTCGGGGTCTCTTTTGTGTTGATACGCCTGTCTCAATTGATTAATCGTGCAATCTCGCGGCGATGATTTCATGAAAGCAGATCGAATCATCTCCCAATCTGAACCGAATTGCCCTACCAAACTTTTAAGTAACTCCTTTTCCGCATCAGTAAACCGTCCGTTCTTTGGAAAATTTACCTGCTCCAGCTTCTTTTCGAGCCTCTCCGAAGTAAGGCGATACCTTTCAGCGTGTAGGGCAGTATGCACCGCGGCGCAATCGACCTCTAAGTAGAACTCAAATTTTCTGGGCCTCCACTTAGCGTGAGTATCGAG
>CAZJXY010000462.1:0-3285 GCA_964549925.1 uncultured Bdellovibrionales bacterium
TCTGCCTTGAGATCATCGGCTTCCAATCTCTGAACCAGTTCGTAACATCTGACCAAATGCGATTTATCCTTTAGTCCAACCATCCAAAGTACGGTTTCAACCCGTTCACGTGCTGAAATATCGACCTCGTTTATTGCCTCTTCAAGCAGCAATATCCCGGCCGAGCGCGTCAACAATTCCTCTCGTGTACTAGCGCCACTGTTTGGTTCGAGCAAAGCTAAAACTCGGTCGCGTTGCTGCCAGGTCTGAACGTTGCCGGCCCTAGCGGAAGAGCCGTCAAAGAAGGCTTTGAGAGAGCGCTCAAGACTAACAGACCCAGTCGGGTGGGTGGCAACAATTAGATCTAGATGCCGGTCAAAATTAGCAGCAATGGCGGGTGAAGCTTTTAAGCGAGCCTGATAGATACGACGCCCTAGGTCATACTTATGATGAGGAGAATAAAGTAAATCATATACCCTTTGCGCATATTGTTCCGCCAACAAAGAGTTCTGTTCTTGCAAGGTTCTTTTGTCCCCATCGGGGTGCTCTTCAATTATTCGTAAGAGGTGCTGATCGCGTTCTTCGCATTGAAAGCGAAAAATTGCTGTTAACTCACTGATTTTATCTTCTGGAGATAAAGCTCTGTATTTCTCATAATCTTTTCCGCGATAATAATAGTTGAAAGCTATTCTGCCAACCTCGGAGGCGATCTCTCTTGCGTTTATTTGAGTGATTCGAGCTTTGGTCTCTTCAACATCTAATCCGAACTCTCTGCGAAGATAAAGCATGTAGTCTCGATGCGTCTTGCGAACCTGCTCAAGTGTATAGATCCTTTCAAGCGGAATAGTGGCTTCCTGAGTGCGAGCTTGCCCGTTTTCATCCGGCTCATGAAGAAGAGCCAAAAGTTTCTTTACCGTATCGAAGGCTTTTGGGTGCTTTAGAAACCTGTCTCCTTGCGTTGCAATTGCTATATGGCTACGCAGCCCTCTATTGATTCCTTCCAGACACAAATGTTCCTCTCTTAAACTATTAAATTCTTCCTGCTCATCTGGATCGTTTGAGCCGACTATTTCCTGCTTCCTTAATTTAGCGCCATATTCACGTTCTAAATCAGCTAGCGTAATCATCTGCAAATTGGTTCCAAGGATTTGTAGAATTAAGTAATCACGGAACTCGCCAGGAGGTAGGATGTGGAGAGCTTTGTCCAGTTCTCTTATACTCCAGGGATGAATCCGAGTTTGATCGTCGCCAGCGAAGGCAAGTTTAGCTAAGCGTAACGGCACGAAATATTCATCGCCATATTGGTTTGATAGTGCAGCAGTAAAGAATGTTCTATCAGCTTTGAGTTCTCTCGCAGTGGGCAACAGAAACTCATCTGACGGCGATTCATTGAACAAGTTAGATGTGTCTAAAATTTGATATGTGCTCCTGCAAAAGTAATCCATTTCTGACGCAAATTGGAGGAGTTTAAGTTTAGATAGCTGTTCTAGGCAAAGATCTTCCGAGAACATAGTGGTCTGATTTTTTTCCCACTTTTTGGAGTGAAGCTCGTACAGATAGTCGACATAGGCGCGAACGTAAAAACGCGCTATATTGTCGGCTCGCTCCGCTCCGGCGCTTACCTCATAATAACGATGGCGTGCAAAATCGTGCAGTACAGGAGAGTAAAGAGCTTTGCTTTCCGGCAATGTGGGAATACGATCATCTTGCCGCGTGGAGGAGGAAAATTCAGTGCGCACGCCATATTCTTTCCTGCGAAGCTTAGGTTCAAACCAGCTAAGGTCAAAAAGTGGCGCTATGGATTCGAAAGCTTTGATGTACTTGGCTGTAAGTTCTTGCTCTTCGTCAGAATCTTCAAGGGCTTTTCTATGAGCCTCTAAGAGATTCAAGTATGTCCTACTTCCAAAGACGAGCGGGGAAACTAGCTGATCAAGCCTCAAACGGTTACCCTCTAGATTGTAATTGCCGTGGAAAAGTTGGGTTTCTTCTTCCAAAAGGCGAAATAGGATCATGTCGCGCGCCAAGCCGGGTTTAAAACTTTGGGCTATCCAATCGATCTTTTGCTTATGGGTAAGCCCGACCCGCTCCGCAAAAAGCAGACCACTTAGCTCCATTACGATATAGTCAGGCTCCTCTACCTCTCGGGTCCTGCGGGATGTGAGAAGAGCGATAAGATTTTTTAGTTCGATGCGACCTTGCTTGGTGTCGAGTGCGGATAAATTTTGTTCGGCCCAAATAGCAATGTTTTCGCCTAGCTTTCGTGCTAAGTTACTTCTCTCCCAAAACTCTTGTTGCCCGAATTTTTCTTCAGCAAGAGTTACAAACTCCACAATCGTTTCATTCGTCGCTATATCATCCAGCAGTCCTTCATCCAAAAACTGTGCAAGCAGTACTGGTCTCACATCGTCAACAACCCCGTTTTCGAGCAGCCTTATAGCCAGAGGCGAGCGAAGATCCAAATTATCTACGCGATGTAATTCACTGAAAAAACTCCCGCGGGTCTTTGCTTCGGAGTTGTTGGACGCAGTTAAGGTATCAGCCCACTTTGAATCAAGATAGCTAAAATCAAAAGTTTGCACTCCCAGCCGAGCTATAACATCAAGCGCTTGTATCGGATTGCTCGTAAAGTGGGTGGCGACAATCTCGTCGATAAATCGCTGATCGGATTGTTGGTCCCAATAAACTCCAGAGCAAGACACCCAATCTCTGAATTCCAAGTAAGTTCTGAGATTATCTTCACTTTCTGCGCTTTGGCGACCGCTCTCTAAGGCATAGGTAAGTAAATGCCGAGAGCGCTGATTCAGTGATTCCACAATCGCTTCTAAGGCTCGCTTGTCCTTTTCTTGCAAACCATGTGAGAGAGAAAGCTCACGGTCGGCTGGAGGCACGAACAAATGTCCATAGGGTTGAAAGGGGAGTTGTCCGGCACTTGCCCGTGCAATGGCTGGAATCATAACCATTAAATGCTTCACCTGATCGATATCCAGGTCTCGGTTAACTAGATCATTTAATTCGTCCCAAGGAAATGAACCGGTAGCTCTTGGTTTGCTGAGTATTTGATTGAGTTCTTTGAGAACATCCTGAACGGGAGTCAGGCCTAATTCCGAGTCGGTAAAAATTCCCTCTATGACAGGAGATTTCTCTGGACGTTCCGCAATTAATGCTTGATATCGAGTGGCTGTCTCCTCCACCTGCAAAGTACGGGCTAAGCCGCGTGCTCGAAATTCGCGGCCTTCCGCTTCTGGGTGTGTCGATGTGATTTTGCGGTAAATCCATTTGGCTACTGCAAAGCGCTCATCGCGTTTA
>CAZJXY010000463.1:0-3281 GCA_964549925.1 uncultured Bdellovibrionales bacterium
TCAGACCAGTACCAACCTCTTTCTTATCCGAAACTCGATCGGCTACTTTTTCAGGGATAGGTTCAGTCTTGACCAGTGAGCCTAAAGATCCACTGATCTTTGGTTTCACTGAGTCCCCCGACTTAATATCTAGTGCAGCAACAGTGGACTTTGAATCGTTGGTGTTCGAACCAGCTTTATCTCCGCCAGCGAGCTTCAATGCCTCGTCAGATGGCGCTTTTAGAATTGACTCTATCTTTAACGCTGGAGGGAGACTGGCAGCCTCTAGATCCTCAGATTTTGTAGGCTGAATTCCAAGACTATCTTTCTCCGCGATGGGAGATGCATCAACACTTTTTATACTTTCAAGCTTGGGGAGTGGCTGATCATCAAGAGCCTTATCATGATCAACCTTCAACGCTGGCGGGTTCCTAAGTTTTGCATAAATATCAGAGGCAATCTCGCCATTTGCTTCACCATTGGTCAGGGTCCCTGAGATCGGAAGCTTGACACTATTCGCAACCCTCACAGCCTGAGCACTTTCGAACCCGGCTTTCTGTCCGGATACTAGGCCAAGATAAAAAGAACTGACCAAACATCCAAGCACTACTCCCCCCAGAATCAAAGACTGCAGCATAGATAATCGGACTTCCCAATCGCGACGGACGCGATTACTTGTAACCAGCGGCTTAATGGTGGGGGAAGTTCTGGGGGAAGGAGGTACTGCCATGATAAACTCTCCGAAAAATTCGATTGATCAAGCTTGCATATCTGCAAGCTTACTTAGCACACTGTAGGACGCCAATCATAGCCGAAACAGCGTGATTTGCACCATAATAAATAAGATGCTCCGGTCCTCTAAAGGGTAGCGCACCTGGTCGGCTTTCGTAAAGTAGGGAGTTAATTTCAGCATTTAGCTCTATCAAACTCTCACGCCATCTCCCCAATAATTTTGGGACTTCCCCGGTAGTGGCAGCCTCGAGATTAAGCAAATCCAAATTGCATAAGTCTAAAATCCAATTACAACTCCGCCGAGTGCTCGCGCTATAGCTGCACAACGCGCCCGGACCCAGAGCAGGCGGATCTGCACTTATGAAACGATCCCCATTTTTTCTAATTCGTTCAAAACTAGCTCCGATCATCCATTCGAGGTTCTCAAAATTATTGGCGGATACTACACTTAAATCCAAGTCCCCACACAATGTTGGCCCAGCCAGGTAAAGTAGTAGCGCTAGAACTTGCTGCTCGGCAGCCTCGGCAAAGTAGGCGACGTCTATCTCCTGATCCGGTTCAAATAGCCAGCCGTCGGCTGGAAAGATATGCTGCACCTGTCGTTCATAATCTCCCTTTAATCCGCTCCAATATGGACCGGCACCCCAATATAGGGTCTTGCCTTCAGTGGCTATGCGCTGAACCACCAGATCCCTGATAGTCGTTAGGGCGTACCGCTGCGGATGCTTATTCCAAGCTTTCAGAAGTTCCCTGAAGATTGTAGTTAGCTCAAGTCCATCCGCGCTAGCGAGCCGTTGCTCTCCGAAGTACAAACTTACCTCTGAATAAAGATTGCGGAGAAGCGCAAAATGCAAAGTTGCTGCCGCACAAAGTCGCAGGTGACTTAACCCCTGGCACTGCCGTGTCTGATACGGAATGAGCATGGTTTGAGCATCCGTCAGCCGACTGAGGCCGGCGGCCAAAGGGTATACAGCCACTTGATCCAGGTTTAATTTAAATTGCAGGTATCCGTTCTCGATATTTACCGTCCATGACGGATCGAGTATCTGCGAGGCAAGCTGATCTGCAATCTCTTCTTTAGGCTTGAATGTTAAGGAAGCAAGAAATACAGAGATCGGTGAATACAGATCGAAGTTACCGCGATCGAGAGATACCCTTACCGCATGCGGCATTTTCGCCCGCGGATAAAGTTTATCAACGGCCGAGGCGAGCCTTTTCTCAAGAGTGCTAATTACGGGCAGCACTCTCCCTCTCTAGCGAGTACTTCAAAATGGCGGCACTCACTTTGCGCGGTAATCCGAAGGTCTTGACTCGTTTCTCGCGCTCACTTGGAGCCGTATGATAGATTAATAAGCACAAAAATACCTCGAAAGCATACTCGCCATCTAGCAAAACGCTCTCTTGTTTCCTAGGCTCTCGAAGCGCCCGCTCAAAGTCAGTAACAAACTGATCTAAAGCTTCAGCCGGAAGGATTTTCCAAGCACTAAAAACTTGGAGCTCTATAATCTCTCGCAGAAAGCTAACTGGATCCTGTGCATGGAAAGCTTTCCTAATTTCCGACAATTTGCGAGTCTCGGAAACCTTACTCAACACCTCTGCTGAAATTGCTTCTTGAATTAACCGAAGAGTCTCCGCCTCAATCGTACCCGCAATTCTCTTTGCATATCTTGCCGCTCTAAAGATTCGAGTAGGATCGTCTATGAAGCTTTTTGAGTGCAGACAGCGAATGCTTCTGTTATTTAAATCCGCTCGGCCGTTAAACGGATCAAGCACATGCGAAAACATCTCACTGACTTTTGAGTTTTTTATCAACCAGACTAACTTTTCAACCTCTAATGCTATCGCATTAATCGTGAAGTCTCGACGAATAAAGTCTTGCTCAAGAGTGCCGCTCTCCACACTCGGTAAGCTCCCCGGGGTTTCATATCTCTCGATTCGAGCAGTTGCGAAATCAAGCTCCTCCAAAGTAGGACAATCTTTTAGTTGACTTAACTTTACAGTTAGAAAGTGTTCAAAAAACTTACACTCGTAACCAAAGGAGGAGGCGAATTGACGGGCAAAATCGATGGCATCGCCTTCAACCACAAAATCAAAATCGAGAGAGTCGATATCAAAAAACAAATCCCTCAACATCCCGCCAACTAGACATACTCGCATCGACAGTCGTTTAGCCAGGTTTTCGATTCGCTCTAAAAGCAGAATCTGATCAGCACTGAAGGTTTTCATACTTGGCCTAAAAATGAAATAAGGCCCTGGGCTATTCCTTGAGCCAAATCTTCTCTAAAGTCCTTTTCCGCGAGCAACGCTCCATCAAATTGATGGTCTACGAAGTAAAGTTCGAGTAGCGCGCAAGGCATATGTGCGCCCACCAACACATAAAACGGCGCACGTTTAACCCCGAGACCCTTTAGCTCCTTGTGCTTTAGCCCGACGATATCTTTGATCGATCGATAAAGGATATTTGTGAGCATGATTGATTCCTCAAGCTTGGCGCTCTGAATCAAATCACTAAGAATGAATTGAAGATCAGCCCCATCTTCAAGTTTTAGCGATTGGTTCTCGCGTTCAGC
>CAZJXY010000464.1:0-3274 GCA_964549925.1 uncultured Bdellovibrionales bacterium
AAGTAGTTACGTTGAGCTTTGGATAACATATAAGTCGGCTGTTTTTTCGACTGCAGCAACAAGTCTCTCTGATTTGATCGATAGCTTGCTTTTGCGGACAGCGCTTTGCGTATCAGTGCCTGTCCTAGCGGCTTTCGCTGGTGCAACAGTAGTGGGGTTGTTTCAAACCAGGGCGCTACTACTTGGGCGCTTAGTTAGTTTGGACCTCGGACGAGTGAGTCCATTCGCCGCGGGACGCAGCGTTGAGCAGAAGAGCGGTATAGTAAGTGAGTTGTTTTATCTGACTCTAGGCTTAGTGCTAGGGCTGCTGGTTTTTTTGTTTCTTACTAGGGATATATTGGCCTTTTTGAACAGCAGGATTGAGTTTATAGTAGTCAAACTAACTGGGATTGGAGAATCTTTGATCGGAGCTGTTTCGGTTACCCTTACTCTCCTTGCAATCCTGTGTTGGATTGCGGCCAGAGTAAGTTTTAAGTACAAGCATCGAATGACGCGTAAAGAAATTGAGAGTGAAGCCAGAGAGTAGGTTTGGAAGATGAATAAGAGCTCAAAAGTTTCTCCACCAGACGCCTTTTCGACTGCCCCACTGCTTTCGATTCTTCCAGTTCGAAGTCAAATCTCACGACTTGAGCCATTAACCTCTTTCTTTTATGCGCGTTATGAGAAGGTTAACGCCATGCGCAAAGAGTTGGAGGGTCCAGGTGCCGATTCAGAGGCATTGCGGCGAGTGATTGCCGAGCAGGGGATGATTAAGGGAGTGCTAGATTGGCTTGAGGTCACCCCGACAGCTGAGGAGAATAAATGAGTGTGCGTGAAAGACGGCTTTCTGACGTCTTAAAGCGCGGGTATTCCGATGCGGAGATTAACCATATTTATGAATTGGGGCGCTTCCATCTTGAAAATGGAGATGTGACGCGGGCTGAACCGATTATGCTCGGAATCACTGCCGTTGCTCCGGAATTTCTTCCGGCTTGGCTTGGGCTTGCATATATTAATTTGCTTCAAGGCAACCAAGATGCAGCAATGGCTACATCCAGGCAAGCGGTCAAGATTGATCCGAACTCGATCGAAGCCCACCTAATGCTAGTCACATGTTTACTTGGAGCCGGCGATTACAATTCTGCTGGCGCTTTACTTGGAGAAGTGCAGGAACGTTTGGATAGAGGTGAGGGTACATCGAATTTGACTCGCTATTATAAAGCGCAGTTAGCAAGGTATGAGAGAAGGAAGTAGGGAGTTCCATTACGATTAAATTGATAGGTTCTAGCCTTCACCCGTGTTAGGTATGATTCATGGCTGAATTAATACCTCAATCATCTAAAAGTCGCGTTGAGCTTATCACTGAGATTACTTCGCGGCTTGATGAGTTTTCCGATTTGCGATTAAGCGAACTTGTGGACGAATTGAATAGAGGCGCAAGGGAGCGGGCCATCTATGCTGAAATTGAAGCCACAATTCCGGAAGAGTGGCGCGCTGATTTTAGGGAATTCATTACAACCGGTGAGGCCCGAGAGGAGTTTCTCTCACAACTCGATTCGGATCCTGAAAGTGCGTTGGCTAGAGCGATAGCAAGGGTTATTGAGTCCCAGGCCAGGGACTTAGCCGGATTAAAGGATGCCTTAGGGGAAGTTTTTGGGTGAACTGTGAAATTGGTAGGCACGCAGGGAATTGAACCCTGGACCCCTTGCGTGTGAAGCAAGTGCTCTACCTCTGAGCTACGTGCCTATTAGTCTATTAATGAAACCTACTTGCCTTTACCTTTTTCGTCCTCAACTAACCCGGCGTCAATCGCGATCTTCACTGCGTTTTTTACTACCTCACGTCTCGACTCGGGTATTCCCCCTTCGTTCATTAACTTATCCGCCTCCTCGTCAATCATCTGAAAGAGCTTCGAGCGCTCTTCAATTGTCATGGTCCGTGTGGGACGTCGCGCGCGAACAGCCCCGACAGCGCCGGTGCTAGAGACAGCTTCGGCCCCCTTTACTTTAGTAACAGATGTGACCGCAGATGTAGTTTTTACCTCCTTGGTCTGGTCAGCTTCTTTGACCCTGCCGATCTTTTTTCCGTCACTTCCAATCTTTTTGACCATAGCTTCTTACCTAATGCTTACAATCAAGAATTTTTGCGCTTTAACAGATCCGAAAACGGTCCATCACCTAGGCTCCGTTTTAACTTCAAAGCGATATCCTTTAGCCCAGGTCGAACTTTAGGCCTTTCCAAAGCTCGCTTCTGGGACATCAATTTAAACAGATGACCAATTAGGGTTTTATGTTCGCGCATCACATTTAACTCGTCAGTTTCCCAATCGCCGGCCACCTGACGTAGAGAGTCACCTTCCCAATAAGTCTTCCATAAAAGCAATTGGTGAATTGGTTCTAATGACGCCATTAGAGTGATCATACGTTTAAACTCGACTAATTCGTCGGGTGAAGAGGACTCCTGATCGGCGTAGGTCGAGGCAATATTTGCGCCGATTAATAAGCTGCGGATTGCACCACGTACGTTTTCTTCATCGGATCCGCCTTCTTCGATGATCGGGAGTTGTCCCTCTCGCAATTCCGGGAAAATATCAAACAACCTAGCCGAGACCTCACGAGCCTTTTGCTCTGACTTGGATGTCGTCCCCAGTCCAGCCTTCCAGCTACGAGATTTTCTTGCCTCTTCAGTGCTAGCCTCGTGGATCCTTCTCCGTGCGTACCCCTTAAACGGTACCCCACGTTTTGGATCGAAGCGCCTAGCACAAAAGAGCAGTGCCTCAAAGGCAGCCCCGTCAAGCCCATCCAGTCTCCAGTCCATATTCCAGGCTCGGGCAACCGACCGCGCGATCGCCTCTGCCCAGGAGCGGTGATCCAGGACGATTTGGTCCACTTCTTCAGAACTTAACGGTGTTGAGTCAGTTTGAGTCACTGGGGAATATTCTACTATTTCACGACCCGCTGAAAGTCCTAGCAGCGGATAAGTTTACGACAATTTTAATTAACAATAACAGCTACTTAGGGAAGTCACCACAAAACCTGAAGCAACTTCACAAAGTCGCCAGATAGGTGGGTGAAGGTTTGATTTGGTCGTTTGCTTAAAGGTTCCGCAGATAGGAGAAATTTAAATGTCACCTAAGAAAGCCACCCAAGAAAAGGCGAAGCTTAAAAAAGGCTCCAAGCCAGCGCTTAAACTTATCAACGGAAAAGGCGCAAAAAAGAGATCTAAAGTAGTCGAACTTAAATCCAAGAAAAAAGAAGACGATGGAAAGCTTACCCAGGAGCAGATCGAGAATTTA
>CAZJXY010000465.1:0-3256 GCA_964549925.1 uncultured Bdellovibrionales bacterium
TGTAAAAACCGGCGAAGCAACAGATACCAGAGATCAGGATCAGGCATCACAAATTTACGGGCTAATTTTGGCCCGGGTTTGGAAGGTTTTCTCGGTTTTATTACATATGAGCAAGGTTAGACAAAACGATTTAGTTTGCTCCTTTTGCGAAAAGACTCAGGACGAAGTACGAAAGCTAATCGCTGGTCCTGGCGTTTACATCTGTGATGAATGTATCGAGCTCTGCAACGACATTCTCACTGAAGAGCTAGACGGATCAAAGCCGTTTTCTAGAAACCTTCAGATTCCAACACCGAAGGATATTAAGTCATTCCTTGATCAATATGTAATCGGACAAGACCACGCCAAGAAAGTACTAAGTGTCGCAGTACACAACCACTACAAGCGCATCGAATCAAACTCAAACCCGAGACACGATGTCGAGATTCAAAAGTCCAACATTTTGTTACTCGGACCTACTGGCTCTGGGAAAACTCTTTTGGCCCAAACCTTGGCACGATTTCTAGATGTTCCGTTTACAATCGCGGATGCAACCAGCCTGACAGAGGCCGGCTATGTCGGTGAGGACGTGGAGAACATTATTGTAAATCTCTTGCAAGCGGCTGAATATGATATTGAGAAGGCCGAGCGTGGTATCGTTTATATCGACGAAATCGATAAAATCGCTAGGAAAGGCGACTCTCCAAGCGTAACCCGAGACGTCTCTGGCGAAGGAGTTCAACAAGCCTTGCTTAAAATAATCGAGGGGACGGTTGCTAATGTTCCTCCCAAAGGTGGAAGAAAACATCCGCAACAAGATCTAATCCAAGTCAACACCAAAAATATTCTCTTTATCGTCGGCGGTGCATTCGATGGCTTGGAGAGAATTGTGCGTGGTCGTATGGGTAAGAATAGTCTCGGATTTGGAAAATCAGTGGTTGCCCAATCCCAAACTTCGAGCACAGACTTACTACGAAAGGTTGAGATTGAGGACCTGTTGAAATATGGAATGATTCCGGAATTCATCGGTCGTCTCCCGGTCGTAGCAGTCTTGGATGAACTGGATGAAGACGCTCTGGTTACAGTTTTCACCGAGCCAAAGAATGCCATACTAAAGCAGTTCCAGTATCTGGTTGGTATGGAAGGAGCTCAGCTTACCTTCACCGATGAAGCCATTCGAGAAGTAGCTAAGAAAGCGATCCAACGGAAAACTGGTGCTCGGGGTTTAAGGGCAATCGTTGAAGATATCATGCTAAATGTTCTCTATAGCTTACCAAGTGAGACTACCGTAAAAGAGGTGGTTGTCACTCCCGAGGCCGTGAAGGGTGAAAAATCCCCAATGTTAGTGCATAGAAAGGAAGCTTTAGCTGGCTAACACCGATTTCTGAATCCTCTGCATCATAAGGTTATAGGTTTGTTAGCAGAGGCAGTGGAAATGAGACGCGAGACTGATAGTTTTGGTTACTATTTAGGTAGTGTACCATCCTATAGAGATCAAAGTTGGAGATTGGTACGAATGGCAATTTGCGCAGCAACAGTAATAATCTTTGCAACATTTACGATTCTATTTTACGCGCTTGATCAGCCCTCGCGCGCATCAGTTAGACAATCGGAGTATCGGCATACCCTGCGACGGTAGAGCCATTACCGCCACTAATTCTCAATAATCACCTCAACCCTTCGATTTCTACTTCGTCCGGTCTCGGTGTTATTGCTCGCAATAGGATCCGTCTCTCCAAATCCGCGAGTATGAATTCTTCGCGGGTTTACCCCGTTTCTTACTAACTCATCGGCAGTAGAGCGCGCTCGCGCCTCGGAAAGTCGTTGGTTATAATCAATTGTGCCTACTGAATCGGTGTGTCCCTCAACTGCCACCGCACGCCCCTCAGTCTCGGCGATTACTTTAGCAATATCCGCAACTGTTCGTCTGGAATCTGGACGAAGTGAGGCACGATCGAAATCAAATAATACATCCGGAAGATTGACCACCACTCCTCGACTTGATTCCCGCACATCAGCACCGGTCCGGCGTAGCTCTTCTATTAGGCGTCGGTTTTCCTGGAGCTGCTGCTCCTGTTCGCTAATCCGCCGATCGCGATCCGCAATTTTTGTATTCGTGTTCTCAGCTTGTCTGCCCAGGAGCCCGCCGGTTATTAAACCCGCAGCACTTCCAATTGCAACACCAGCTCCCGTGTGCCCAGTTTCATGCCCGATGATCGCGCCAAGGCCAGCTCCAAGCGCCGTTCCGGCAATCGCTCCCTGTTCTGTTTCCCCGAGCTGAGCGTTTTGACATCCACAAATCAGAGGCACAGATACCGCCAAAGATAATATCAAGTGTGATATCGGCTTCACCTTAGTTTTCTCCCTTAAATTAACTCACTACTCTATCCGAGAAAGATTCTCCTTGGCAGCTAGATACATCGGATCGACCTTCAATGCCTGTTCAAATTCAAACTCGGCATCAACCTTTCTTCCCAAGGAAAGATAAACTTCCCCCAATCCATTATGATGTTCAGCGTTATCAGGGCAAAGCCTCAAGGCCCGTCTATAGTGGAAGAGCTTATCCGATGCTTCCACACTCAATTTAGCCTGACTCACCTCCTCGGCAGCTTGCTTACATTCGGCACTAATCTCCGTACTTGATGGTGCAGTCAATTTGGCTGTTTGCTCCTCACCATCATTGATCAGTTGATCAACAACCTTTGCATGCTTCGACTCGTCTATAGCAGATTCGCTGCCATTGACTTGGTCGAGAACGTCGGTTTCAGCACGAAGCCCTGCCGAAATCGATTCTTTGGAATGCAGCAGCTCGGTATTTGCTCTACTGCCCTGTTTTGAAGCCGGCGAATCAGTTTGAGGTTCCTGACCCCAATTTAGCGTACCACGCACGGGTTGGGCAGGCTTCTGCTCAATCTCAACCAAAGATGTCTCTGTAATTTTATTGCTGGGTGCCTCAATTCTTGAATGCGCATCAGCAGCTTTCGAGGAATAAACTGAGGTACTCGGGGCATAAGTGTCTCCCTTCACTCCGAAACTGCGTCCTCTAGCTTGATCGGAGATTGCTTGTTGATGTGAAGGGGGTTTATCTCCGTACATCGCCTGGCGCTTCATCGATGCATATTGGTCAGGATTAATTGATCTTGTTGAAGAGCTTGGCCTAAAACTCAAACTATCAGAGCTTAAACGTTTTAGCTCTTCAATTTCCTTGCGATTAGCCGAGATCATCTGATCTTGTCTTTCGATCGCCTCATCTTGTGTTCTAAGAGTATCGTTTTGA
>CAZJXY010000466.1:0-3252 GCA_964549925.1 uncultured Bdellovibrionales bacterium
CGGTTGGTAAGGAGTTCCCCGCAAATGGATATGTTTCTGGGGCAGCCGGTTACATTCCAGCTTCCGGCTCAGCGGCGGATCGACGGAAATTAACGGTTAGTTTTAATCCAAAGAGCGATCGTCTTGAAGCGTTGGAGCCTTTTGCAGCTTGGGATGGAAAAGACTTTACCGATCTTTTGGTTTTGATGAAGGCAAAAGGGAAATGTACGACTGATCATATTTCACAGGCCGGTCCTTGGTTAAAGTATCGGGGACATCTGACAAATATATCTAACAACTGTTTCCTTGGAGCAATTAATGCTTTCACCGATGAAGCCGGAAAGACCACGAACGTGCTTACCGGAGCTAAGGATTCTTTCCCAGAGATTGCAAAGCAGTATAAGGCTGCTGGGAGGGCCTGGGTTGCTATCGGAGATGAAAATTACGGCGAAGGCTCGTCTCGTGAGCACGCCGCAATGTCCCCGCGCTTCCTTGGGTGCAAGGCCGTTATCGTAAAGAGTTTCGCCAGAATTCATGAAGCTAATTTAAAGAAACAGGGGGTTTTACCATGCACTTTCGCTGACCCTAAAGCTTATGAAGCAATCGGAGATAAGGATTTAATCAGCATCGTTGGGATGACCAAGCTTGCTCCCGGCTCAAAGCTCACCCTAAAGATTAAAAAGCCTTCTGGAGAGACTGAGGAATTTCCGCTAAATCACTCACTGATCGCCGAGGAGATCGAGTGGTTTAAGGCAGGATCTGCCCTTAACTTGATTGCCAAGAAGAACAAAGATCGGGCCAAATAGAGCTCTACGGATACTCGTAAAACCCACGCTTTGTCTTTCTTCCAAGCCATCCGGCTTCGACATATTTTACAAGAAGCGGGCAGGGGCGATACTTGTCTTCCCCAAGCTCCCGATGGAGCACCTGCAATATAAATAACAAGGTGTCTAAACCTACCAGATCGGCTAAAGCCAATGGCCCCATCGGTTGGTTTGTGCCTAATACCATTCCGTCATCAATGTCCTTAGGTTTTGTCCCTTCTTGTAGGAGGTAGATTGCCTCGTTAATCATTGGACAGAGAATTCGATTCACGGTGAATCCAGGGCTGTCATTTGCGCTCACCGGGGTCTTTCCCATCTTCTCGCAGGTCGCTTTGATCACTGAAAATGTCTCATCGCTAGTCTGTAGGCCGCGAATGAGCTCCACCAGTTTCATCAGGGGCACTGGGTTCATAAAGTGCATTCCAATCACCTTACTGGGGCGTTTTGTGGCGCCAGCAATTTTGGTGATTGAGATTGATGAGGTGTTGGAGGCAAGAATCGAGTTTTGAGGGACAATTGAATCTAGCTCTCGAAACAGTTTCAATTTTACCTCTACATTTTCAGTCACCGCTTCAATCACAAGATCACAGCTAGAGAAATCCGAGAGCTTTTGAGAATGAGAAAGAAGTTTTACCGCGGAGTCCTTCTGCGCAGCAGTAACTTTCTCCTTTTCAACCATCTTGGTTAAATGACCACCGATTGATGTAACGGCCTTTGCTCCGGCGTCCGTTGCCAGGTCCCAAAGCAAGGTTTTATACCCGGTCATAGCGCTCACTTGCGCGATTCCCGCACCCATCTGGCCAGCGCCGACCACTCCGATTGTTTGGATATTCATAAGCTCTCCCTTCAGCTATAAGGCTGGGCGATATTAGAACTGGGCGTTTATGGAAGCAAGTGGCTGGTTTCCACCTGCAAATACTTTGTGCTATACCAACATCTCTCCAGTTTTTAGGTTTTTATGTTCAAATTTCTTGGAAGAGATTTAGCCATAGATTTAGGCACTGCCAACACCTTGGTTTACATTAAGGGCCAGGGGGTGGTGTTAAATGAACCGTCGATCGTTGCGATTCGCGAACGAGGCGATAGGAAAATTCCTGTGGCCTTCGGGCAGGAGGCCAAACAGATGCTCGGCCGGACACCTGAAGGAGTGAAGGTCGTTCGACCAATCCGAACCGGCGTAATCGCGGATTTCGAAGTCGCCACGATGCTGCTTGAGTACGTGCTTGGAAAAGTGCTCCCAAGCTATAGTCTTTTATTCAAACCCAAAGTAATCGTCGGTATTCCAAGCGGCATTACCGCAGTCGAGAAAAAGGCTATCGAGGAATCTATCTCGCATAAGTGTAGAGACGTTAAGCTCCTGGACGAAGCTATGGCCGCGGCGATTGGCTGCGGCCTCCCGGTCACCGAAGCAACCGCAAGTCTAATAGTTGACATTGGCGGTGGCACAACCGATGTGGCCGTTATTAGTCTGAAAGATTTGGTTTATTCTATGTCGCTTCGCATGGGCGGCGATGCGATGGATGACGCAATTATCAACTACATGCGTCGACACCACCGCCTGCTGATTGGGGAAGCGACAGCCGAGCTTGTGAAAAAAACGATCGGCTCTGCCCATCCATCCTTTGACAAGCAAGAGATTGAAGTTAAGGGACGAAGTTTAACTACTGGAGCACCATCTTCGCTCACGGCTTCCGGGAAGGAGATCCGGGAGGCGCTAAACGAGGTCATAGTCGCGATCATTCAATCTATCCGCCAGGCTTTGGAGAATACACCTCCAGAGCTCGCTGGAGACATTCTCTCTAGTGGGATCGCATTGGCCGGGGGAGGTGCGCTGCTTAAAGGAATAGATAAGCGCATCTCCGAGGAGTTAAATATCCTGGTAACTATTGCAGATGACCCGCTTACTGCAGTAGTCGAAGGGGCAGGGAAGTGCTTGGATAATCCTGAACTTTATCGGAGTGTCTTAAGTTAAGCCCCATTTCCGACTTTTAATGTCGGAATATCCGATGCGTTACCTGGTTTTTCGGTCGGCCGTCTAATCGTCTTAAGATCACCGGTAATCACGGCAACCACTCCGCCAGCTGCGCTACATACAACCATTGCAGCGATCCACATCGCTCCAAATGTAGCCACTTTATCCGGACTCAATATAGCTCCCAGGAAAAATGTATAGGCATACTCTCTAACCCCAAGTCCTTGCCAGCTGATCGGCAAGCTAGAAAGAATATTGATAAACGGAATGGTGGTTAAAATGATCTCCCAAGTTATATCAACTCCAACGGCTGCGCCCATGGCTCGGTGCAGCGATAGTTGGAGCAAGTGGAACATCAGAGAGAGGATCGACACAAAAATAATTGTTCCCGGATTTCTCGGAAAAACTGAGGCAATTCCTTCAACTTTCGCTCGAAATACACTCTCCTTTGGGACGATCGCAAGTAAAATGGCTGGT
>CAZJXY010000467.1:0-3231 GCA_964549925.1 uncultured Bdellovibrionales bacterium
TCTTTAAGAGTTCAGCAGAACTATCTTCAAAGTGATTCGACTGAAGCGGGAATAGCATTAAAGCCTATTAAGGTCGCCGTCTTCGGTAAGGTTGGCTCGCACGGACAGGTTGCTGCGGCCAAACATACTGCTCAACAGCCAGTCGAGTACGAATACGTCCCGGTTTTTCAAATGGAAGATATTTTGAAAAAGGTTTCTGCTGGGGAAGTAAGCTTCGGAGTTCTTCCGGATCTCCCGACAGTATTAGGAGCGAATTCTTGTGAGACTTATAATTGCATCCATCGCTATCAATTACACATCGTCGGAGAGGAGCGTGTCCGCTTGAACTATGTTCTTGCCGGGACCGCCGAGTGCAAACTTGATTCTGTTTCCAAGGTTTATGTTGATACCGAATCATTTGCCCAAACCTCGCGACTCTTGAGAAGCCTTCCTACTTGCGAAGTTTGCTGTCTGGAGAATACAGAGGCGCTGCTCGCTGAGACCATTTCGAGCGGATTAGCGCAAAATGCGGTGGTGGTTTCAGAAGAGATTGCCAAGCGTCTGGGTGCCACGATTGTGAAGCATGGCATCGCAGATTCTGAGAGTGCTAGATACATATTTGTTGCCAAGGATTCGCCCCGAGTTAACCCAAGTGTTCCGTGTAAATGTTCGTTGTTGATCTCAGTTGAGAAGGATTCCTTTTGTGGAGCTGAGATACTTTCGTTATTTGGATCAAATCAAATTAAGGTAGTGCGATTTGAGTCTCACGATGATGCAGCCGACGCTTCCAAGCAACTTATGCTGCTCGATATTCTAGGTCACCACGATCAGACGCAAGTAAGGGAAGCCTTGAGCGAGGTAACAAAATTAGCGGGATTCCTACGTGTGCTTGGATCGTACGTGCATAAGGAGTTGCTACCAGCGACAGCGCGCATGCCTTTAAGACAGCAAGAGCGATCAATCGGATCAAAGACTCTTATCTCCGCTGATTCTAAGGCACCCAACTCTGCGCCAGTAGTCAGCCTGCCCTTACCGGAAAAACAAAAGAGTCCCAAAATTTCGTCAGGGCATCGCTTAGTAAGTCGAGCCGACAACTCTTCCTCGCGTACTGTGATCCGACTTAAGGGAGTAGATATCGGAGGAGATGAGTTTATCGTTATCGCTGGCCCGTGTGCGGTGGAATCACGTGACCAAATTATGCTTTGCGCCAAGGAAGCGAAGGAGAACGGCGCACAGATTTTGCGAGGTGGATGTTTTAAACCCCGTACATCGCCTTATAGTTTCCAGGGGATGGGATATCAGGGGCTAGAGCTTTTAAAGCAAGCTGGTTTAGCGTTCGACATCCCCGTGATTACCGAACTTTTATCTCAAGAAGATTTGGATGGAGTGGTCGAGAAGGCTGATATTATCCAGATCGGCGCCCGAAACATGCAAAATTTTTCCCTCTTAAAAGCCGTAGGAAAAGTTAACCGACCTGTGATGTTAAAGCGTGGATTAATGGCCTCTCTCGATGAGCTATTACATGCTGCTGAATATATCCTGGCGGAAGGAAATCAGCAGGTGATTTTGTGTGAACGCGGTATTCGTACCTTTGAAACAGCGACTCGTAACACCTTGGATCTTAGCGCAGTGCCGGTACTAAAGCGCATGACCCATCTTCCAATCTTTGTAGATCCATCACATGCAGTCGGTGAGCGTGATTTAGTAGCTCCCATGGCCCGTGCTGCTAAAGCAGCCGGCGCACATGGAATAATGATCGAGTTTCATCCGAATCCGGAAGAGGCTTTGAGCGATGGACCACAGTCTTTAAGATTTTCACAATTTGAAGATTTAATGACGGATTTGCTTCCGCAGAGGAAGTTGGTTGCTAACCTTTAAGGTTTGGCGACTGTTTGGAGAAACCAGCGGTCGTGAGGCGAATTGGCAATTAGGAGATAATTATGGCGATTGGGGATAATGCAGCGGAAAAACAAGTTGGTGATAATATCGTTGCGATGCGAGGAAGCTGGACTTTCGGTGGAAACACTGCGGACAATTTCGTAAACCACGTTAGGCGCTCGGTCCCTTTTTATGATGTTGGCCATAACTTAATTTGTGAGATCAGCGATTTCTTCGTGCATAATGACAGTGTGTGCTATGAGCTCGGCACCTCAACCGGGGAACTCTTGGCCAAAATGGTTCAGTACAATGCGCATAAGCCTAATGTTCGTTGGATCGGAATAGATGTCGAAGAGAATATGATAAAGAAGGCTCGCGCGCATACAGCAGGATTGCAGAATGTTGAACTCCTGACCCACGATATTACTCAGGTGCATTTTGAAAAATCGGATCTAGTTGTCGCTTACTATTGTGTTCAGTTTATTCAACCGAGATATCGCCAAGAGTTATTTAATAAGATCTACGAAAGCTTAAATTGGGGCGGAGCCTTTTTGTTGTTCGAAAAAGTTCGAGCACCGGATGCACGCTTTCAAGATATGATGACAGCGATGTATGAAGATTACAAAAAAGGACAGGGGTACTCAGACGAAGAGATCTTAACCAAGTCGCGGAGTTTAAGAGGCGTGCTAGAACCTTACACCAGCGAAGCGAATTTAGGATACCTAAAGCGTGCTGGGTTCGTAGACGTTCTTTCGGTGATGAAGTACGTCTGCTTTGAAGGATTTTTGGCGATCAAATAGAGGTAATATGGAAAGTAGTAACGCAGAAGTTCAGATCAAAAACAGTCAGTTCATGATCGCTTGTGGCAATGTCCTTTTTCGCTTTAGGAATGCGCTCTTTCCCATGATATTTGTGTTTGCATTTCTGATTCTCCGTCCGGCCTATAATTTCGGATCGATTGAGGCCGACAGAATTATCACATACGTAGGTGTTGTGGTGGCGCTGCTTGGAGCATTCACCCGGCTTGCCGTGATCGGATTTGCCTACATCGTTCGCGGGGGAAGAAATTTCAAAGTTTACGCCGAGGATTTGGTTACGGCAGGGCTATATGCTCATAGCAGAAACCCGATGTACGTTGGGAATATTTTGATCGCGTTTGGAATCGGCATGATTTACGGTTCAATTTGGATGTATCTTTTGGTCATTCCATTTTTCATCTTCACCTATCTTGCAATCGTTGCTGCCGAGGAGAACTATTTATCTGAAAAGTTTGGCCCGGCTTATGCTGAGTACTGCCGAGACGTCCCGCGATTTTTTCCAAACTTTCGCGGCATTCGGGACTCTTTGGCCGGATTTAAATATGATTGGAAGAAA
>CAZJXY010000468.1:0-3225 GCA_964549925.1 uncultured Bdellovibrionales bacterium
GAGGCTACAACTACTCAAGGGATTACTCTCTTCCGGCAATAAATTAAAGCTATCTTCCCGGCCAGCCAGGAAAATGGACAACACCATTCTCCCCCGGTCCTCTCTCGAAAGCCGTTCAAATTGAATAGTTGCGATCTTGGCAGTGCCCGGGTACTGGTAAAGGTAGGGGCGATTTAGCATAGAATAAACTCGACTATACAACAGTGTGCCTTCATCCCACTCTTCGAGTTTTCCCAGTTCTTCGATAACTTCTTCTGGGTGTGATTCCATCCACTCGAATTGATTTGAGTGTAGCAAGGCAAGAGCTAGAGAACTCCTAGCATTATCTGAGAGCTTAGGAAGAAGCTGATCGTATATCGTTGCAAGTAGCCTTTCCTGGTGCGACGTGAGAGCCTCAGTCAGCATGGGCTCTAGCAAATATTCCCCGACTTCCCTATCGTCGCCTAGAAGAAGCTGGGTCAACTTTTCTGGACTAACCTCAGCAAGTGTATGGAGTTTATTGTTGATGTATTTCCAGAGCTCGGATTCAAACTGAGAACTCCCAACTCTTGCTTCGCCTAGCTGTTCTAAGTTCGCACAGAAAAGTTCGAAGTCATCAGCTTTAACGATCCGCCTTAGTTCGCGAAGCTGCAGTTTAGGAGTGAGCTTCGAAAAACCCTCTATTTTCAAATCAGGTTTTGGTGAGGATATGTTTAAGGAGAGCCCAGAATCTGAGGTAGGATCAGGGGTGTTAGAAAGCATAGACGTAGATACCCAAAAACCCCCGATCTATCCTCCCGATATCTAATACTCTATCGCTTTTGCGCTGAATACTCAAATTCCCCTCGGAGCGCAGTACAACGAATTTGATTTCTTCGATTTTTTTTATAATATGCACATGTAGTTTGGTAGGAGTCGTTAGATGTTTAGTAGTCAATTTACTGTTCGAAATCCGGCAGGAGATCACCTCTCCGCTGATAAAAGGGGATTCTATAACTTTCAAGTCGCGGTAGTTGAGCGAGCTCTGGGAAATGCAACTCGTAGACAGGAACTCGGTGACTATTCGGCGAGAGATATTGCCGCAAGACTTCGTGGGTGCACCGATGCTCCGTCACTCGAGCGTATTGGGAAAGCATTGCTAGGGGAGTACTATAGTGAAGCGAGAGCTTCTTTAGAAAGCAGCCTCCCCTACTACTTACGCCAGGTTTAGGTTCACGCTCCGCTTAAAAAATTACTCTTGAGTGTGGGCTTAGCCTTAAGCCATGATGCCGTAGAGTCTGTGACTTAAATCGCCCCGAGTGGAGATTTGCTTATGCGCCTAACCCTTACTGCCGTCTTTGCCTCGCTGTTTCTTGTTTCGAATATCGCTCCATGTTTGGCTGCGCCAACCTTATTAGGATTAAATACCAACGGTGACATTTTTGAAATCGACTCTACAACCGGGACGCTGACGGAGAAAGCCGCCGAGGAACTTCACGATTTTACCTTAGGTGGAATCGCAAGAAAGAAAACAAAACTTTACTATGTGGCGACTCCTAGCGGATCACTTGAAAACTCGATTTACACCCTAAACCTAAAGACCAATACACTCTCTCATGTAGACCTTGATCGGGCCGAAGACGATGATGACGTGCGAGCAATGTTCATGGTTGGAAAAAAGATTTACGCGGTTTTTTATAACGGCTCGGCCGGAACTGCCGGGGTATATAGGGTAGACCCATTGACCGGTGTTACTACTTTGGTGCGAGATCTTTCAGCCCTAGATGTTGAACCGGTAGGTGGAGCATTCGCCAAGCTCGAACCTTTCTACTATTTAATAGTTAAGCCCGAGAGCGACAGCACTAGGCGTCAGCTGCTTCGTTTCAAGTTAAAAAGTGGCGATGTTCAACTCACTGAAATTCTAGCTGATGACGGCGTTAGTACCGTTGCGTGTGAGAGGTTAAAGGCGACAGCCAAGCACAAAAATTTCATCTGCCTTGCCGCAGCGAGCGCAACCCAAGTGGATATTTGTAAACTAAAAACCAACGGCGTAGCCACTTGCCTTTCAACATTGTCCAACATTGAGCGTGTTGCCGGAGGCCACACTCTCAGTACCCCGAACGAAAAGACCTTTTATGCGATTGTCTATGAGTTAGGAGATAGCAGCACTCAAAGGTTGGTTAAGTTCAACGCCAAGGGGGTTGTTCTTTCGACCGTGACTATTAATACCATCTTGGTCGGCATGCGCTATGACGACGAGGAGACACCGCCCGATCTGGGGAACAGCGCTCCTTAAATCGGCTAAATTGTCCTGTAGTTTAGAGCTCCCGCTACCCTCGCGTTTTCTCGGTGATTCGAATATTATCGAGGCCGTATTTGAACGCTAAGCTCTATATGCGCCTACATATTTTATTCTTGCAGATGGTTTCCTTGTTAATCCTTATGGGAGAGGTTGCAGGCCAGAGTGCATCTGCCGAGCCGGACGCCTCTCGGCCGCTAAAAAAGATCTCTCTGATAGAGGCAGTAAAACTAAGTGTCGAAAATAATTCGGCGCTGAAGGTAAGCCAGGCCGAAGCCGCGATCGCTAAAGAGGAAATTCGTCGCGCCAACAGCTTCTATGATTCTATTATTTCCGCAGAAGTTTCCGGAGGAAAAGAGACCACCCCCTCAGCCTCGGTTATCGCCGGCAACTCTGTTGAGATCTCCGATCGTAGAGCCTCTATAGGATTAACTCAGGGGATAAGTAGCGGAGCGGAACTCTCGCTCTTAGCCTCAGAGGTAAAGTCTAAAGATTCTTCGCTTTTCAGATCTCTGTCTCCAGAATGGCGATCTGCTATCGACCTAACTCTTACCCAACCGTTGCTCAAGGGTGCTTGGGCCGGCTCCCCTAAAAAGATCGTGGACATCGCTGAGACACGCTCTCAAGCCGCTGACTTTGAATATCAATCGGAGTATTCCAATCAGATCAGAAATGCCGTTTTCGCCTATTGGAACAAAGTACTCAAAGACCAAACTGTTATCGTAAGGGAGAGAACTCTTTCCCTAGCCAAGAGACTCGAAGAAGAAGCGGCTCAAGGAGTCAGAGTCGGAACTCAGGCACCACTGGCTGAACTCGATGCGCGAGCCGAAGTGGCCATTCGGTTGGATGATTTGCTGCAGGCACAGAGCGCCTCAAAGAATGCTAGTGATACATTGGCCCTGGTTGTGGGTGAGGATCCCTATTCCCTGGGTAAGGTCGAATATCTTCCAAGCGATCAACCGCTCTTT
>CAZJXY010000469.1:0-3201 GCA_964549925.1 uncultured Bdellovibrionales bacterium
TTCTAGCTTGTTCGCTTTCTCTATCTGCATGAATTTTTACTAAATTTTATTGCAAGTTCGTCGATAAGTGCTTATAATGGCTAGCTATGGAAGTCCTCTCAGCGCAACGTTTAGAAACTGCAATGCGTCAGGGCAGAGTCTACAGACGAGCAGAACTGACTCGATTGTCTCGTGCTGTCGACCGAGATCTGCAACAGCTGGTGAGTAGTGGACGTGTATTGAAAGTCGGTCCCGGGCTCTACTGCCGGCCAGAGAGTTCTGAATTTGGTCCTGTGCCGCCAAGCGACAAAGCGTTGGTTGCCGCGTTCTTAAAGGAAGATCGATTTCTTCTTATCTCGCCGGCAGATTTCAATTCTCTCGGATTGGGATTAACTCAGTTATATCCTTACACAGTCGTTTTAAATAGAAAGCGATATGGTGAGTTTGTCCTTTCTGGTCGCCGTTACCGTTTTGTCCGTCCGCTCGAAGTTCCGCAAAAATTAACCAAAGAAGTTCTTTTTATGGAACTGCTCGCCCGGCGAAATAAACTTTCGGAGACAGTCTCTGATGATTTGCTTCGCAATCAAATTCGCAAATTGGACGGAAAAAAACTTAAACTGGCGGTGAATGCAAATTGCGGTGCTACGAAATATGTAGACGCAATCAACAACGATTCTCCGATGGATTGAGTCGGCAGAAATGTTTCTTCACGAGCACGCTGACTTCGAAAAGCTCTGTCGGATAATCGCCACCGACAAGGGTATCCCCGTCCAGCTCGTTGAGAAAGATTATTGGCTGATGCATGTTCTTTGGGGATTGCAGCAGCAAAAGTTCAGATTTGATCTCAAGGGAGGTACATCACTGTCGAAAGGATTTTTGCTTATCAACAGATTCTCTGAAGACATTGATATCCTTATATTCCCGAAGGAAAGTGAAGATGTTCCGAGAAGTAAGAATGCGGCGAAGGCGAAGCATGTGCTTGCTCGGCGTGAATTTTTCGACTCCTTGGCCGCCCGGATAAAGATACCAGGTATAGAAGCAATTGTTCGCGATACGCATTTTGACAATAATAGTTTAATGAGTGCGGGAATTCGGCTCCATTAGCCCAGTGTTCATTCCAATTTGGATGGTCTAAAGCCTGGAATTCTTCTCGAAGCGGGATTTGATCAAACGACTCCGAATAGACCTCGGACAATAAGTTCGTGGGCATATGATCGAGCGAGGCAGTATGTCGTTCAAATAGAGGATAATCGAGCGTTTGATGTTCCATGCTATCTTCCCGGATAGACTCTTGTCGAGAAACTCCAGACTGTATCAACGAAGTTTCGTCTCGATCAGGAATCTGGACAAAAACCGGAGAACTTTATTCGCCATTACTATGATATATATTCCTTGCTCGGTGCTGAAGAAGTGCTCACTTTTTTGGGAACCGCTGAATATGTCGAGCATAAGGCAAAGCGATTTCGACAGGGTGATGAACCGGATTTGACTAAGAACGAAGCATTCCTTCTGAATGACTCCGCAGTCCGCAAACGTTACGAAAGGCTTTACGAGGAGGCATCTCTTTACTTCGGTCCGCAGCCGACTTTTGCTGAAATTCTGGCGAGAATCCACAAATATTTATCTCGGCTATAAACCCCGTTCCCCCCATAGCAGATCGATCCCGGAGATCTCAGCGAAATCCCGGTCCCAAGCTCAGTGCCCCAGATCCGACCCCACACCCGACCCCACACTCTCAGAGAACCCGTTATTTCCGAGAACCCGTTATTTCCCCCGATCCCACACTCCGAGAGAGCCTGTTATTTAGCGGGAGATATGTTGGGGAGGAGGACTGAAGGGAAAAGTCTGGCATAGGCGGACTTGGTGGTCTATTTTGTTTTCACGATGCATCTTCGACGAATTTACCTAACTCTACTGCTGTCAAGTTTTTTATACCCATGGGCGGCTTGGGCCAGTTGTCCGGGCGAGGGATGTCAACAGGGGCCCCTGCGCTGCACCGTAATCGGATACGTTGATAAGATCGAGAATCAAGGTGCGACGGCTCTTGTAAGCTTGCAGCAGCTTTTCGGATCGAACAGCTATTCCGGATGCGAAGAGGATTACGGCGATAAGGTCGTCAGCGTTTCTTTGGACGCTCAACCCAAACCCGACATTGATCCGGGTGACTTGGTCCTCGTCGAACTCGGAGGCGGCTCAGCGGCATCACTGGCAGCGCCTCAGCGATTTGATCAAATATTATCCGAAGCGCAGATCTATTATAACAACCCAAAAATGCAGATTTCGTGGACTTACCAAATCAAGTCTTTTCTGGGAGTACCGCTGACAATCCAAAAACTGGAAGCACTCTTTGCGTCCCGGAACGGAGGAAGCGACATCGAATCCACTGTCGAAGACCGTCGACTTTCTGCCGCATTGCTCCTGATTCTCCTTGCAAAGAAACATTTTCAGGTGCCGCACTCTCTTTTACATGATGCTTTCATTCTTGCTTTGACTCGCAGCTATAGGTGCTCGGATGTTGCACCTGATGCACGTTATTTGTCGCACAATGCTGAAAGTCTAGTTGGGCGGATACTCGATCTTCTTACCCGACAGCAAGAAAATGACGGCGATTCTTCGCCTTTTCGTCATGACACTTGCATCTTTTCCGCCATTATTGCTCTCGGCGAACTGGGGCCTCCGGCAAAGCGGGCTCTTCCCGAGATTATGAAGTTTGTTGCATATGATGACAAAGAAGACGCCGGAAAGACCGCTGCAGCCATAGCGGACTCCCTAAAAAACATGAATGCCGAAAATGAGTCTGTCAAATTGCTTCTGGAGAATATTCGGAGCGGGAAACTCAAATCCCGCAAAAACTTGCCCATCCCGCTCGCCGTCTGCTCTCTGGTTTCCGCCCCCGCCTCAGCCGAGCAAAAGCAGCTTAAGACTTGGTGTGATGGAGCTTCATAGACACATTTTCCCCCAAAACACGTTTCAGAGAGCAATACCCTTAACAGATCCGCGGACAGCGAAATTGATCCGGATCCTGCATCCCGGTCCCTTATCAATTGCAGCTCCCGGAATTTACGGAAAGCTGCTTCGGTATTTTTACAGCACTTACGAGCATGCATTTTCACGGCTCAGATCTCAGATTATCAGGGAGCATGTTGTCTTGCGTCGATGCTCAAACCGCGAGCTGCTGTTCCTCCGCGACTACACTGAGATCGGACGTATCGAGCGAAGTTG
>CAZJXY010000470.1:0-3197 GCA_964549925.1 uncultured Bdellovibrionales bacterium
GATAAAACGCTAACTACAGTAGGATAAGCTGTAACTTTGTAAAAAGCACCTCTGCCCCAAAACGTTAAGTTTTCCCCCAAATAGCCGTTTTTATCTTATGAGCGAGATACTGTATTTCCTGGGATAAGTACCTAGAAGATATGGTTGTTTTAATTCCCGAGTTTCGGGGTTTGGGGCTATCTAAGGAGCTTTGTGGCGGTCTTTTATTCCAAAGACAGCTTCAGGCTTCGAGTTAGCGTTTTATCGGAGTAGTTGTATGAGCGGTTCAGGTTGTTGCGGAAAATGCGGTGGACATAAATCTTCTGAGGAGCATTCGCATGATCATTCGGATGGTCATTCGCACGAACACGTGCCGGAGGGTGAAGTAAAGCGCCGTCCGCGGAAAGCCACCTTATTAAACATGCAGTGGCTCAAAGAAAGGCTTGCAAAGATGAGCGCCGTAAGAGAAAAACTTCAGTCCGGAGCTTATAGCGTTGATTCAGAGATGTTGGCCAAAGCGGTTTTGAATAAAGAGAAGTAAAGAAATTCTATCAGTTCGATTAATTTCGGAAACGTCACAAAAATAGGGACTTTGGATTAATTCACCTAACGGGGTAAAATCTCCAATCTATCGCACTACTTATACTGCCAAGAAAATCTCACTCCCCAAACTATCTTTGACCTTACATTTACTCTAAAATGCTTTTTCAGTTCTTTGTGGCATTTTTGAAGTAGTAGTAGATGACGCCAAGTAGTACCCCCATTCGACTTCCAGACGGAAGCGCAAATATCGATACTTTATCTGCGGTTATCCAGCGCGATGTCGATGGGGCAATTTCGACAGCGCGTAATGCCGAGGGACTTCCGCTTCCCGGAAGGTTAACCTGTTGCTTTTCGGGCGAAGGAATTGGGGTAAACGAAAGCGACTTTCAAGCTATATTGTCCGCTCCGCTAGTAAGTCTGGAGCATACCGATCGGGTTTACTTCCCGCGGAGAGACTCGCCGGAAGCTCCCTGGGGACGAATGGATAGGGAGGATCTAAGGACTAAAAACTATATCGCGGCTGCCTGCCTGATCGAATCCGAGTTCGTGCGGCCGAAGGGAGAAAAAAGTTCTCTCGAGACTCAATCTTAAAGCGGAGCGTACAGTTGGTCTTAATTCACTAATGAGCGATCACGGGGAGAGGTTGGGAATTGGAGCTGAAATAACCGATCAAGGAGCTCGTTTTTCGAGGAACGGCTTGGAAATAGATGAGCCGACTGCGATTCAGGCGCTAATCGCCGAGTATAACACCACCCGACTTCCGGAAGAGTTAAAAAATTCAAAACCGCAGTCAGCACCGCTATTAACGCCAGAAATAAGCAGGGCGCAAACAGTGCTCTTTTGTCCTAACGCTGACTCAATGGGAAAAGTCTTAGAGATTATGTGGCAGGGCGGAAGAGACGCTGCGGTTCGAATCGCCGAAAGAGCCAATCTCGGACCGGGCGAAAGTTCGGAATTGAAAGAGAGGATTCTCTGGGACCTTAAGCAACGTGGAAGGTCAGGGCACTATTGGGATTCAGGGGAGCTTTTCCATCCGTTTCAAAACTTAAGCCTTGACGTTTGCCAATTAGAGAATGGAGCTATTGGACTCAAAATAGATGGAAATGCTTACCGTAGTGTCAGTAGGAGAGATTTGACGGCACTTGCTGCCCTTTCCGGTTCGGAACTAATGACCGATAAGGTAACTATTAATGTAGAACTCGGTAGTCTTGATAATAGATGGGTGGGAGTCTCCCCTGCCGCAATTTTGCATGGGTTGGGAGTAGAACGTGAGGATCTCCAGGCTCAACTATTCTCGGAGTTTGGCCGCACTGGAAACCCTATTAGCGTAGAGATAGGTATCAATGGCGTAACCGTTTCTTTAGAGATTAAGGCGCGAAACACTAGTTCGTGGGACAAAGAGCCGCTTACTAGGTTAGTTACAACTCCAGGGATAGTTTACTTCCGTCATCCTGAGGGAGTGGAACTTGAGCCTCAACTCAAAATTGAAATCGCTCCGACACTTGCCAAGGAAAATTGGCATAAAATTCCGAGCAAGGAACAAAGCGATGAGGTAGAGCGTATTGCCGGAGTAATTGGTGCGAATCTTTCGTTATAGGTGCCAAGTTCTGCCTAGGTCCTTCCGGAGACTGAGAGTCATAACAAGACACACATCATTTGGGGCATAACTAAAGTTCGGCTTCCCGCGTTTTCGTAATTTCGCAGCAAAAGTCTCCTACGAGCGTTTGGGCTCGTTACTTAACAGCATACCGCCGATAGTGGTACCAACTACATGCGACCCTTCAATAATTCCCTCTGCCATCGCGCGTACAAGCTTCTGCCGAAACTTTGACTCGGTAACTGAATCACCTAAATTGTAGGCTAGCGCTCCTGCAACCTTTGAAAGTGGTCCCGATCCGAGAGAGGAGAGATCAAATCCAGCGTCCGAACAAGCGATCAAACAAAGTACGCGGCCCTCCTTTTGAACGTCAGGATTTTTATCAGCAAGGCCTTGCGCAAAAAGTTCGTGAGCCTTGTTATAGCCCGCTGAGCCATAAACTTCAGGGGCTTTAATCATCAGAGCTGTCAATCCGGGCGTGATCAGTTTGAGCTCCTCCTCAATAGTCGCCCCCTTGGTGGTCATTCCCGCTTTAAGCGCCGCCAGAGTTGCCTCGTTTCCCATTCTTAGAGACTCATCGAATCTGCTTTCGAGATCCACTCGAACTTTTTCGGCAACTTCGAGCCCCTCCGCTACCATCGCTGCTGCATGTTCGGACGCCGCACTAACAACTTTTCTGAACGCTCCCCTCAGCTCTGAAAATGCCTGATCGAGGTTCGGTGACTCTCTTTTTGCCTCCGGCGCGCCGGCCCTATCTCGAGACCCCTGATCTGATCCTGGCTGAACTGACATACTACTTACTCTCAGATATGCGATAAATTCGTGTGGAGGCTACCCTCCGGTCATGGCGAAGATAGCACGAAATCAGCCCTAAAATAAAACGCCACAATTTTCCTCAGAGAATTAGTGTAACGTTAAGTCATTTAAAGTTTGTCACTCGAACTGGTTAAAATGTCTCAAACAATTCCCTCGTAGAGTGAGTGCAGCAATTGCGTTGGAGGCGTTAACCCAGTCCCAACGGGTGGGCGGGTGCTAGATTGCTCTTATCGCGATTTTTGGGAGAAAGTTTCCTAGAATC
>CAZJXY010000471.1:0-3181 GCA_964549925.1 uncultured Bdellovibrionales bacterium
ACGATTGCCTGGTTCCTTCTCCAAACAGCGCATGATCACTTTTTGAAGTTCGGTACTAATATTTACACCTGGGTTGCGCTTTGATAATGGCTCCACAGGCTCGCGCAAATGCTTCATCAGAAGCTCAAGACCGGAAGGAGAGGAGAACGGAATAGTGCCGGTGACGGCCTCGTAAAGTATAACTCCTAACGAATAGATATCTGATCGATGATCCAATTCCTTGCCCAAGGCTTGTTCTGGGGAGGCGTAAGCGGGAGTTCCAAAAAACATTCCGGCTTGAGTCATTACCGACCTTTTACTTTCTCCGGCTTGGATTATTTTAGCCAATCCAAAATCGAGGACTCGCACCACCGGCAGTCCATCTTTCTCAGCTACGATCATGACATTTTCCGGCTTAAGATCACGATGCACGATTGAGTGCGAGTGCGCTTCAGCAAGTGCAGATCCCACTTGGCGACATATTGAGCGAGTTTCAACTTCAGTTAGGCTACCTTTCTTTTCAATCCACTCACGCAAAGTTTTACCGTTTGCAAGCTCCATAACTATGTAGGGCTGGCCTTGCCACACACCAAAATCATAGATTACTACAGCGTTTGGGTGACGAAGCTTACTAGCGATGCGCGCCTCGTGATGGAAGCGGCTAAGAAATTCTTCATTTTCTACAAGATGGCGGTGTAAGAGTTTGATAGCTACAGCGCGGTCAATTGCGCTTTGTTCGGCTTTATATACTATTCCCATTCCACCATCGCCAAGCTTTTCAAGCAGGCGGTACTTTCCATCGACGATCGTGCCTATTTCAAGTTGGCGAGAGGTAGCAAACACAGATTCAGAGCTAGACGACGCGATCGCCTCCTGCTGATCAGGTAAACTTGTCTCAATCTTCTTTTTTCTGGCCATATTTTCGCGAAGCTACCTTAGCAGAAGCCCGGTTTTTCTACCACTAATTCGCGAGGCTGCACGTAGGTAAATTACTTATAGAAAAATCAAAACTTTTGGTTAGGTATGGTAGTTAGAACTCGTCTCTGGATTTGGAGTTCAAGTAGTTTGAAGTAACAGGCTAAATTCGAGGATGTTGGCATTCGAAAGAGGGCTTTCACTTGGGGGAGTGAGTGGATCAGCGCGCTAGTTTCTGGCTTTGTGGAAAATTTCGGGGTTTTCCAAAATAGTGAGGCCGCGACTAAATAGACGGCTGCATTCCCTCCAATGCAGGTGGATTTAAGAGAAGTCAGGCTCTGGGTGGTTGGTGTCAGAGTTAAGCATGGGCGCGGGGCAGGGGAGCCGCCTTTTTATGTTAGGGAAATTGAGTCAGCGCATGATCTATATCTTCCTAAGGATTCCGCCGAGCTTTCCACCGTTCGTTTCCGTAAGTTTCGCGAAGATTCAGAACTGGATCCGGCTGGCCGGAATTAGTTGGGGGCTGCTCATTTTGTTTGAAACTGCGCTGATGGGTATTCTGGCGCACGAACTTGGGCATTTGGAGAAGGGCGATGCAATCTTTCTTCTCCAGCGTTCAGCTTTCCAGTTTTTGCCCAGAACTCTTTTGCATGTGTCCAATGTCTTAACTTCAATCTGTGGTCGGGTTGCCTTAGGCGCTTTAGAAGGGGGGCCGATCGGCTTGTTTGTAGCTATATTCCCGTTTGTGGGGTGGGTATGTGGGGTCTCTCTTTATATAGTTTCACAGCCGTTGCTCTGGTTAGATAACACAGCGGTCTCCATGCTCGCCCTATCCGCTTCGCGAATGTGCGAATACGAGGCCGATGCGTTTGCAGCGAGTCTGGGAGCCGGTGAAGGTCTGAAACATGCCCTCGAAAAGATATATAGCGACACCTATCTCGATTCGCCTTGGGCTTATAGATATCGCAGCACACACCCTCCGCTAGCTTTCCGACTTGATCGGCTCGACGATTTTTCGGCCGGTCCAGCAGTAGCGGCTTGATGAAGTGTGAGGACCATTTCTTCTAGTTGGAAGAGGGTCCTGACACATTTTTGGGGTCCGAGGATAGTCACTGTATGGTTCTTGTGGCTGCCCCTACAGCCCGGCCTGTGTTACTTTTGTGCCTGACAGTTAACTTACCAATTCGCTTGCTTATTTTTTTAATTTTAATGTATGACAGCAGAATGAATAGAATACTGATCGCCCTCTATATTGCGGGCATATTGCATCTCTCCTCTGTTTCTCTCGCTGCAGCAACGGACCGGTTGCAATAACTAGACGATCAAAGCATGAGCGTCTCCTTTGAAGTATACGCACCTTGGAATATTCTCGACGGTTCTGCGAAACAGCTGAAGGGAACCGTCACCGTCGCAGGTGAGGAGACCTCCGATAGGCTGCGCGCGAGTGTCTCCGCCGAAGATATAGATTATAAAGCTGGACTTTCCGTTGCCGGTCAACTTGTAGCTTCTTGGTTACGCTCCAATCCTCCAACCCCGGCCAAGTTTATTATTACAAAATCCTCAGTATTATGCGCGCCAGATCCTATTTCTAACCAAAAGGTATGTAGAGGCAGCGTGGATGGTACTCTGACGATTTGGGGAAAAGATTACAAAATTGATTTTCCAGTCGAGACACAACCCGGCGAAAGCAGCGTTATAATCACGGGGGGAAAAGAGATCAAATGGGGTGAGTATGGGTTCGGCGATCCCAGTTCTGGACTTGCTTCCATCAAGCCAGTTATTGATATGACCTTCTCCATAGAGCTTTTTAGACGATAGTAGTTCCGGTGTGCAGACCTCTCAGTGCTTATGGCTAGTCCGGAAGTTCGATATTTACCTATAATAATGATAGCAGCCGCATTCAGACCCTGTTACTGGCTCGGTTCCACTCAGGTTTGGTGAAAAGTTTCTCTTAGATATTCGTTAAGCTCGTTACCTAGAACAAGATGAAGTAACTCGTTACGGAACTTAAAGGCCTCAGGATGGCCATCTAATTGACAGAACCAATTATCCGATTTACGGTCTTTAAGCTCTGCGGTAGCCCTGGCTAACTGTGCCTCAATTGTGCCGCAGAGCGGTTTTTTGATAGTGTGATCTTTAGAATATCTTGATATTTGATCAATTTATTCAAACCCTTGGAGAGATGGCAGAGTGGTTGAATGCGCATGATTCGAAATCATGTATGCCCGCAAGGGTATCGGGGGTTGGTATACCACACACGACGAGCAAACCCCCCCCCTGGGGAACA
>CAZJXY010000472.1:0-3180 GCA_964549925.1 uncultured Bdellovibrionales bacterium
ATCTAAATGCCATGATTGATTCGGCAGCGCGATCGGATCGAAAGATGAGAATTCTCTCTGGTGCGGGGGCGGAGATTTTTTGGGCGATTCTTGGCGATTATGAAACAAAGTATTTAAGTCGGTGTGAAGATGCACGCTTAAAAAAGTATTTAATTGCGGGCTCAGATTATCCGGCAAGGCTTAGGAAGAGGATTTTTAGCTCACGCCGAAATCAGATTAAAACATTGAGTCATAATTTTGTGTCACCGAGCTCGACGCGGATAACTAAGGATATGTTAGCGATTGAAATCTATGCTCCGGAGCCAATGGTGATTCAACTGCGCAGTGAGATTGTGGCGAATTCTTACATTGATCACTTCGAAGCGCTGTGGGAGCATCTTTCGGAGTGATCGGGGAGTTACGGCTGTCTCATTTTAAGACTGGGACGAGCTTGGGAATAAAGACAGAAAACTCATCTTTTGGGGATAGCAAAACCTCAGATTCACGCGTTTTTGGAATCTTGCGGGGAAAGTTTTCGACTATTTTTACGATCAGCTATTTATCTCACCTCGACCCTGGGAACTTCAACTTTGTTTGTGTGAGAACAAGTCGTTGAGGGAAGGGGGTGCCCCAATCTCAAATTGGGGCAGGAGTAACTGTCACTTGCCTCACCGTTTCCAATCGAATTGTAGTCTTCCATTGAGAAAAATCAGGGACGGAGCCCATTATTAACGCAACTTTTCCAGAACAAGGCAGGGCTTACCATTTGAAGGAAGGGAATTCATTGAAATACTGGGGAAGATCAATGAAAAGACTCAGAGACATCAGAAGTGAGGCCGTCTGAGCAGCACGATGAAATAATGGGGTCCGTCCGCGTAGGCTTCTCCTTAGGCTCGCGGAAAAAGAAGTCGTCCTACGAAGACAATCCTGGTGATCGAACCGTTAGGTTCGGAACAATATCCGGGCCGATGTAATAATCCATTTCCAGTCTTACCCCAAAACAGAGCGGCCTCCTGCAGTCTCAAACCAGCAATGCTAGGTGCTTGTTGATTTGCAAAGTCCTGTAGCAAAATTTCGAATTCTTCGTCTGATTGGCATTTTGCCAATAAACTTTCGATCATATCTCGTCTACCGCCCAATTCAATATACTGAAGTCCCGCCTTTCTTGATTCGAAATCAGCTTTATTTATCGCCTTACCACTTGAATCAAACGCCGCAAGCGTTGTAGTCAATACGATCATTTCTAGTTGATCGTCACAGCTGTCAAAGTGCCAATAGTCAGGTGTATGGTTGCTTGACAGATTGACCCGTCTTATCTCTAGGCGCATTGCGGATGCCTTCAGAAGTACGGCAGCTTCACTTACAGCTTTGCTAAGTCGATGCGTGATATCCAAAATCGATGACACGTGCTCAGCTGAGGTTAAACCAAAGAGTGCGTGCAAGTCCTCACATGCAAGCTCGAATTTTGCGCTATGTTCCTCAAATCCTAATTCAACTAATGGCGTAGATATTCTATCGCTCCTGAAACTATCAGTGATATACGAACTTCCAAACTCGGATTCTGTCGGGCGGACTGTGAACGTGGCAAGTTCCTTGGGCCCCGCGATTGTAGAATAAGCGCGCATAACCTCAACAAGCAACTCGCTAGACTTATCCAGACTCGGCAATTCTGCACAGCCTTCCATTTGTGTCGGCTGGTTTTGCATCCTTATTCCCAAAGCAAGATAGATGGTAACTTTCCGTCCTCGGCTATTCTTAATAGTGTATATCCGATTCCTGAAAGTCCCTGAAAAAATCCCGGATGAAATAAACCAGACGGGATGTCCGGATAAATACCTAACCTACCCTCCTCGCTGCACGCGACAATTTCTTGAAGCTTACTAGAAGCTTCACACCGATATTGTTCGCAGCCAAGGGCCCTCGAAGCACTAAAAAACAGCTCCGCTATTCCGGCAGTCCCGCAACAAAGCTGGTGTAACCCTTTGTGATTCCACTTTTGACTACATCTAATTCCGGCATCAATTTCAGCTGCAACGGCTGAATCACCTTGGAAGGCTCCTTGTGCCAACATAACTCTTGAAAGTGCGATTCCGGCCGCGCCATGACACCAACTGCAGCGAAAGCCGGAATCTACCTCGCTATGTTCAAATCGAAAATCCGGCCAATTGGAATGGGACGCACTAAAACAGCTGCGTTCAAATTGAAGCGCGTTCTTGCACGCCCGAAGATAGTCATCACAACCTAAAACCTGATGGAGCTTATGGAAGGCTAAGGCAATACCCGACGCACCGTGAGCGAATCCCGTTAAAGCTTTACCTTCATAGGTGCGCCAACTAGGTAGGCTCTCGTCAGAGTATTCGACATTCTCTAGAAGGTTACATGCGGCAGCTTCGATCAGTTCTTTGAGAGCTGCCTCCTTCGTTGCCTTATAGAGTGGAAGTAGAGCTAGTATCGTTCCGGCTGACCCGTCAATAACATCAAATTGAGCAGAAGCCCGTACCTGTGCAGTTTGGAGCACTCCAGCCACATCGAGAGCTCGATCTAAAAAGCGACTCTCCGAGGTGAATCGGTAGATCGTAAATAAACTGTAAGCAAGCGAGGGAAGTCCAGCTGCGGCGCCAAGATTAGGAGATTTATTTGCCACCTTCAAGAATTGACCGCTCAATACATGCTGCAATGCCTTTTTGGTGATAGTAAAGAAGCGGTCAGAGCGTTGAGTCTTAGCGAGAGCGGCAAAGTAAAGGGAGATCCCTGCACGCCCAAAATAGAGCATGCTATCAGCATATGTAAGATGATAGCGCTTAGCTTCGGGATTATAAATTGGAACTATCCATTGTAACTCATCTCTCTCAATTTCGAAGGCATTGTCGGCAATTCGATTCGCAATTGAAATTGCTGAACTATAGAGGGTTTCCTGTGGGAGTGCAGTCATCGCAGCTGAGATCGTTGATGGACTATTGTGAGGCTGCTTGACAGGAAATTGGATATGAAAACATGAACGGATTAATTCAAGTTGGCGCTTCAAGTCAACGTCGTTAAGAGAGCGTAAGCGATGCATTACGAATTCGAAACTGGGTGCTGTAAAGGGCGGACCAGAGATGCCATTTTCCACTCCCAATTCCGTTGCAGATGTAGTGGCGGTGAAACATGGAATGTCCGACCTTACTAGTTGCTCTTTTTCTGCTTGAATTACTTGTGTCC
>CAZJXY010000473.1:0-3178 GCA_964549925.1 uncultured Bdellovibrionales bacterium
TTTTCACATCCGAACTAGGTCGGTAAATTGAGCAGCTTAGTTATCTGCCCAAGATGAACGGAGTCTTTTCTTAGCGCCAGGCCAAAACGGAATAAATTGGGAAACACACGGTAGTGCTCAAGAAATAGACTCGAGTTAGCAATCGCTCGCCGCATCCCAACGTATTGAAATTCGGGAAACCAAACTAGATCGGGTGCGCGTGCTACGAGAGATTCCACTCGGAACCCGCGTGTGGCGAACTCGGGGTCATGCAGACCGGTTAGGTCGATTATGCTTTTTTGTGGGTGCTGTGATCCTATAAACCCATGCTCGGTCATTGCCATAACGATGCTATCAGGAAGTTGTTTAAGCAAGCGGTCCAAGCTTAGGGTTGCCTCCTGCCAGGTCTGACTAGGTGCCCCCTGGCTTAAAAACGGATCGCTATTCTCGCGACGCAAGGCAAACTCAGATTCAGCTGCAATGCGTGCCGAGCGAGCCGCCATAAATATAACACTGCCTAATGTCAGAAGGGCCAAGAGTATCGCACTCCCAAACTGTATCACTTCGGAAGAGAACGATTTGCGCGCATTGGATTGCAAGTGACGGTCGAGCATCAGACCAGCAGCAATGACAACAAACGGGAAGAGCGGAGCATAAAACCTTCCGAAATACCCCATGAACTGCACCGTGCTCATCAGATACCAAATTATCGTAATGACACATGGGACCAGAAAGGAAAGAGCGATTCTCCACGTAGCCGAAGCCAAGCAGCCAAAAATAATGACCAAGGGAACGAAGGTGCTAGCAACAAAAGCAGCTAAAAAGATCTCCCCGTTCCAAATGCTTCGCCCCGCGAAGTCTGCGTAGAATCCGTTTAACTTGACGAAATACGGCAGAGGCAGAGCCGATCCAAAGAGTATTGTCTTCCACAATATATCGCCGAAAAGCACCAAGGCGCAGGCACTTCCAAATCTCAATAAATTCAGTAACCGTTGGGAAGTTGTTAACAAAAGAATTGTCAGTGTTGGGAAAAGTAGCGCGATTATCCCACTATCTGGTCGTACCATAACGCAGAATGCGGCGATGGCTCCGCCCAAAAAGGCGAATTTTTTATTCGGGCTTTGCCTTAACAACAGTACTACGTAAATGAGTAACGTATTAAAAAAAATAGCTAGTGTTGTATCCATTCCTGTGAGTGCGTTACTGAGATAGGAAGAATCTTCCAAATACAATACCTGACGTTGCGGCGTTAATGGGTCCAACCAATTTGGTTGAAACTGAATTAGGGTTGGGAAGGGGATTATAATTGCGAGCGCCAACGCTAGGCTGCAGCGCACTGATTTCAAGCTCGTACTCGCACTAAATCGGCTGACTGTCCGCGCCATCAGCAAAAGACTGATCAGTCCTAAAAAAAAGGAGATACTTCTAAGCAACACCGCTCCGGGAGCCGGAAATATCCCTGTGCAAATTGTCACTAAAAGAAGGTACGGAATGCTTGTGGTTCCAAAAGTCTGTCCTCCATCGGGATTCCACGCTATACCAAGCCCACTACTGAGATGTTTGGCGTAGCGCAAAAACATATAGGAGTCATCGAACACGGCTACTAAGCTCGTGAACGGCGCGCGCAGATAGAGATAAAAAAGATAAACTATAGCCCCCCAAAGTACCAACCGAACGGGAGAGGAGGTAGAAGGCGTTGCAGTCATAGTGTGCAGTTTACGTGAAGCACTAAATTTGAAAGAGAGGCTTTTTTGCGCTAGCGAACGTCATAATCGGCGTACAGTAAATTCGATGTGTTATGGGTCGTCAATGGGAGTAAACGGCCACATCTGGACCGCATCCCAACTACAACTTTAATCCAATCTAATCATCACGAATTGGCCGAGAACGCGGACGGAATGCCATCCGACCTCTTGTCCGCGTACGCCTAAATTGCTTAGCGCCAGGGCAATGATATCCTTCATTATCGTAATTTACGGAGCAGTCATGTCACCTGAACAAAGCCCAAGCACAAAATCACGAACGCAAGAATCGTCACAACCAGAGAACCCTCTGCTCGAACTTCGAGATGTCATAGATCAATATATAGGCACTGTCAGAGGCAGCATTGACGCCTTGGTCCATGGCGAAACGCCGCTTCCAGCTTTAGCAAAGCGATTGTCGCGGGCAACGGATGAACACGCTACCGAACTTAAAGATCTATTGTCCCCGGAACGACGTGGATCGAGCTTGTTGGTTTTGGCAGCGAGAATTGTAGCAAAACAGGAGTTTTTTAGGGAGCGGTTCGTAGATCCATTTCTTCATCCGGATGCGCTGCCAGTAATCACGCTGACGGAAGCGCTAATTGCCAGCGATTTAGCCGGAGAGTTTACAAGTTTGTATCAGTGTAGAGACAAGCGTTCCAATCACTTTCTAGGCTGCGACACAGGTCAAGTATTTGCTACCCTTTCATCCTATACTTGGGAAAGGACGATTTGGCTGGTAGACCGTTCCAATAAAACGGACAGTTTTCAACTCAATGTCAAAGCAGAGACTCTGGAAGCCTTTTCAAGGTTAGGGCTTCTTCGCGATCTTGGAGCTTGGACTCCCTGCGGCCACCTCACCCACACGGGAGTATTCGAACCCCCCGGCGCCAAGAGCTGGCGTGAATACCGCCTTGACGACCTTAGCGATCACGTTTGGGATTGCTTACTTAGATTGGAGTATCAGACGGGAGTCTCTTGATCTAATCTTAGCTTCAGCCTTACCCCAAACAACTACACACTAAATTCCGATCCCCGTACGCACTATCCACTCTTCCAACGGCTGGCCAGAACTTAAAGTTCCTCAAACCGGGTAGTGGATAAGCTGCCTTCTCCCGAGAATAGGGCCGATCCCACTTATCGGATGTTACTACCTCTGCAGTATGCGGCGCATTTTTTAAGACATTATTCTGCCTATCGGCCTTACCTTGTTCAATCTCCCGGACCTCTTCACGGATTGAGATCATCGCTTCAATGAAGCGATCTAACTCAGCTTTCGACTCACTCTCTGTCGGCTCAACCATCAAAGTTCCAGCTACCGGCCAAGACACTGTCGGGGCATGAAACCCATAATCCATTAAGCGCTTGGCCACATCCTCGACTTTAACATCGGCACTCTTTTCTAACTCTCTAAGATCCAGAATACACTCGTGCGCCACCATCCCCTCTTTCCCACG
>CAZJXY010000474.1:0-3176 GCA_964549925.1 uncultured Bdellovibrionales bacterium
GAAATTTTCTTGAATGAGATTTGTACCTTAGTGTGAAAGTGAGTTAGTGCTGGTTCAAGCTAATTTAAGTAATGAGTGAAAAGGGTAGAGCCGAAGTCCGAACGGGCTGGAGGAGCGGCTGGATTGATGCGATCTAAGCCCGATGTGGTGACTCAAAGAGCTCAAATTGGAGCTTTCAGTTTGTTTTGGGCAGGGATTGGATAGAGGCATGCGTTCCCGCCAATACAGGTGGAATTAAGAGAAGTCCAGCTCTGGGTGAGTTCCGTTAGCTTTAGGCGGAGCGCGGGGCAGGGGAGCTGGGGGCTTGAAGTCAGGGATATTGAGGGAGCGCATGATCTTCTTAATCTGAGCAGCGTCGGTGATGAAACTTAAGATACGCATCTGGCTTTTGCATTTAGGACACTCTAGTGGGTCGATTTCTAAGATTTTCTTCATGCAAGCGGCCCAAGTTGAAGAGGCCTTTGCTCTGGGTTCAGGCAAGGTATCAGCGCGCACAATCCCACGCTTCTTTCTCTCGCCGCGAGCGCGGCAGGAGTAGTAACCATAGTAACGTGTGAGAGATTCGTAAGGCTTAGCAATATGGCTGGATATCAAGGCCAGAAACTCGAGGCCGTCGAACTCATGCGCCGTGCCGTCTTTGGTGGTATAGGTGACGATGTCGTCTTGGATGGAGAGCTTTTCCAAGGATATTGGGCCGCGTTCTATATAGCGAGCTACGAACTTTTCACTTTCGGCATCTTGGAAGGAGTCGCCGATCCAGACGTTAAAGCCCGTAAACTCCTGAGAGAGGATCTGAGCCACGTCGTTGTCAGAGACTAGCTCTCGTTTGGCTAAGGCAGATAGAACGCCTTCAGCGAACTTGGAGTTAAGTTTACCGAGATCAATCTCTGTAAACTGCGAGAAGCTCCCATCAGAGCCAAAGAGGCCGTCGGCTAGAAGCCCGTGCAGGTGCGGATTCCAGTTAAGAGCTTCGCCTGCTGTTTGCAGCGTGAGAGCGGCAGCGGGAGTTGCTTCCTCAGCGCCAAGTACCTCAGCGATAGAACCCCAGGCCGCGTTAAAGAGGATACTGTTAAGAGCGCGGTCGTAGCGGAAGTAACCCCTAAGGCGCTTAGGAATGGTAAATATAATGTGCCGGTTGGGAACGGGTTCTAAGACCTCGGCATACAGGTGCTCTGCGAACTTAACGGCACGTTTAGTCATGCAGCAGGGGCAAACCCCGCGCTTTTTGCAGGAGAAGGCCACAAGCATAGAGTGCTTACACTGGTCGCAGTATACACGCGCAGCGCCGTGTTCTAGGAGTCCACAGTTAAGATACTCGTCAAAAGTGGAGAGCACTTCGTCCCTAAGCACCCCGTACTCAGGCTGGAAACGGGTCTCCCAAAGCCGTGGAAGTTCATCCCCGAGGTTGAACACAAGTTGATACAAAACGCTCTTCTCAGGCTCGCGCCTACGGTAGTGCTGCAGCCGAGACTTGGTGCTGTCCCAAGAATTACAGCGGTACACATAGAGTTAATCGCGGGAAATTCTGGAAAGTTGCCTATTTTCTGGCAGCTACAGGTTATAAGAAGGGATGTGTTTGTAAGGGAGCACTGTAGTATAAAATCCAAAGGTGCGGTTAAGAATGAGGTCTTAAGTGCTGCCGTCGAAACGTCACTCCAGCGTGGAGCAAAATCGCTGATTGTGAAACTTGACCTAGCGGCAGAGGAGTCAATTGAACTAGCACAGGATCTGAGAGCAAAGGGAATGATATTCGCCGGCATCGAGGTGCATGCAGAAAGAGATTACCTGTGTATGCAGTTTGTGCCGGATTTTAAGCCCGGCGCCTATAATCATTTGGCGCTGCATTGTGCGGAGAGTAGGCGATTGTTGGAATTAGTGACGCAGGAATTTGAGTTGCGGTAGATCGTCCTTACCTTAACAATATCGTCAATCAATCCCGGCCTCGAGTGCTTCTTCAATCGAAGTAGATAATAGGAACGCTTCGAGAGATGTTGCATTCACGACTTTAAGAGGACAAGTAAGTCCCGCTTTAGTAAGGATAGAAGATGTAGGTACTTTCTTGTCTCTATTGCTTTTAACTTCCATACAAAAGATCGGTTCAAAATTATCCAGCATTACGAAATCAACCTCGTTGCCATCTTCTCGCCAATAGGCCAATTGAAAGCGCGGAGATCCGTATGTGATATTTAAAAGGTGCCCTCCTACTAGGTTTTCAATTAGAAACCCTCTATTTACTGATTTGCTATCTTGAACTGAAACGAGTCCCGGATTAGGAAAGATCCATTTAGGTAGTGAACGCTTGGTGCGATGAGTCGCTTTTGAGTATTTGAAGATTGGAACTACCATAAATGCTAATTTTAGTAGCTCTGCATAGTGCGCGATTGTAGCCGAGTTGCCTCTATCTTGCAGCGAGCCAAGTATTTTATCAAAACTTACGATTTGGGCAGGTAATTTTGACACGTACCAATATAACTGCCGTAATAGAGCTGGTTTATCAACGGCATGAATAGACAGAATATCTCTACCAAGAGTAGGCTCGATTATACCTTGCTCTAAATAAGATCTCGCCCTTTCGGTGTCCTCGCCAAAACTGTATGCCTTCGGATACCCACCGAGGAACAGATACTCATCTATAGATACTTGAGCAAGGTTTCTTACTTCTCCAAAAGTCCAATGAGGGAAAAAATTGGCTTCAAATCGTCCAGTTAAACTCTCAGATAACCCCTTTTCTATTAAGAGCGCGGAGCTTCCAAGCAGCGCCACCCGGATTTTAAGCTTTTTTCTTTTATCTTCATCCCAAAGTTTCTTTACGACCTCTGACCAGCCGGGAATTTTCTGAACTTCATCTAGTATTAGAGTTCTATTCTCATCTCTAATTTCCCTTGCAAGGTTCCAATGTTCCTCAATCGCCTTAACCGGCGGTGGCGCAGGAGCATCCGCACTAAAAAAAATTGTATGTTCTGGATTAGCAAGAGAGGTGGCGGCAGTAGTTTTTCCGACTTGACGTGGACCAATAAAGACTTGAATCAATCCATTAGGATTTTGCCATCTTTTTAGGAGATTTTTTGGAAATATACGATGCATATAATTAATTATTACTCATGGTTAAGAGATGTAACCATTTATTTGAGTTATAGCTCAAATAAGCTGAATAGACAAGAAGTTTTGCTTTGACT
>CAZJXY010000475.1:0-3175 GCA_964549925.1 uncultured Bdellovibrionales bacterium
TTATTTTCTCCGCGATGGTCTCAAAGGCGATAGTTTCAACAGTCACTTATCCTCAGATAATTCTATCGCCTCTTATTCTTCCTCATCCTTACTGCCACCTTCGGGCTTAGAAGGCACCCCGTCAGTATCATCTGAGAAAGCTGCCCGACTTAGCGCAGATTCCTTTTCTTGATGCGAGCCATTTTGGTGAGGAGTAGGCACTTCCGGAGTTTCAATAATTCCGGCAGCTTCTCGCTCCTCAGCCTGCCGTCTAGCTTCTGCTAAAATTCTTTGCTCCTCGGCTATATCTTCCGGAGTCATGAACCTTACCTTCGAGGCAGCAATTTCACGCAAGGCAGAGACAATTGACTTGTTGCCCTTATTGTCAATTAAAGTCTTCGCTCCAGATAGCAGCTGCTTAGCGCGATGCGTAGCCAACATCACAAGTGCAAAGCGGTTATTTTCTTTTACTAGGCAATCTTCAACGGTTATTCGGGCCATAAGCTTTGGTATACGATAAAATCAAATTGTGTAAGAGACTGATATTACGAAGGTTTCAAGAAAGTAGCAAGTAGCTCGGAATGTTTTTATTTGTTCCTGTATGCGAGATAACTAGCGGGCTCTAAAGGTCCGATTTTGCTGATCGCTCGGCTAGATATCTAAATCTTCACTACCATCAGCCAGTTCTTCGATAATCTCTTTGGGAACATCAGCTTCGATAACCTCTGTTTCCTCAGCCCCAGCCGCTTTAGTTTTGTTGCGCCCTGGGTCGGCAGGTAAAGCATCTTTGTCCTTTTCCAGCCAACAGAATTTGCTTCCGCCTTGATTAATCTGTTTAATATCCGCGCACATCTTATCCAGATCGGCCTTCATCGGGTAATAAGCTCCCTTGTGGGTTATCTGAGGCGCCTCCGCCGTCTTTCGCAAAGCTTCAACCCAAATCGCCGCCACATACCAACGGTAATACTCCGGATCCGCCTCTAACCCAGCTTGACTGGTTGAGGTCAGTCCGAAGCTAAATCCTGTGGCAAAAGAGAGGCCAAATCCAAGCCCCTGCAAAAGCTTTGAGGATATTTGAACGTGATCACATCCCCACGTTTTCATCTCCAGGGCAAGGTCCCAAAACTTCTCTTTAGCCGTCACTTCCCGGCGATACGCTCGAAATCCCTTCTCATCGCGGCTCAAGAGCAGTGCTAGAGAGAGATTTCGAATCGAGCCTAGCACAACTCCCACACTACTACCGATCTTTGGAATACATTTCCCAAGTCGAATTCCAATATCCGATTGAGCCTGTAGTTCCTTTACCAGCCCGTCCCAAAGTTGTCCTTCAGAAACTTTCTTTACACGTTTAAAGACGTAGATCATCCCCAAGATACTCGCTAGCTCGTGAGGATTAAATAATTCGAGTAGCGCCGCATCTCGCATGAATGTGCCAGGAGTAAGTTTATCGGGATAAAGCGTACACGCGGCATAGTATATCGGGGCCTTTAAACTTGGGCTCTTAAGAAGTCTTAGCGCCATAAACTTGCTGGCATTGTCAAACTGAGTGCCCGGCGCTGGGGAATTGTTGTTCTTGATTGTTCGGATGGTGGTGGAAAATGATGCTGGAATGTCTCCAATCAGCTTGGCGTACTTCCCAGCACGTTCCCAAGACTCCGGCGAGTAACCCTGGTTATCGCCACTCGACCCTTGCTTCTCTTCTTCGACGCGCCCCATGTAAGCTCCACTGGATCAGCCAAAAATTAATCCCCGTTTAAACTGTCGGAATAACGTGAGGTTTACTTGACACAGTACTTGGGAATTCAATCGCGCTAATTAACTGAAATTACTGTGGAACTGGAGCAAATAGGAGAATGTACCCAAGAAAACTTCAGTGGTCACGCAGGGATACGTATTCGCCCGTATCTACGGCATCCTGGGACAGAACGAATCCGGCGTTCCCTCGTTTCGACCTAAGACGCAACCACTCACCAAACTTTGCGTCAACTTCAACGCGCGCCCCGCGATCGAGATAAGAGATGGTGTCCGAGCGGAAGGAAGGTTTCTCCAACACCCGCGTGCTGACGATCAGTCGATAAACTTTTCCACGTGAGAACTTTTCAACCGGAATTCCACGATCACTCTGCTCCGACGCTAGGTTATCACGGTTGCTAATTGCTTCCGCTCGCCGAGTCTGAGGCATAGCATCTAACTGGTCTCCTCCTGGCTGTCTTGGATCCCAGTCCGGATAACTACTACGAGCATACATTTGCTGCTCTCTGACTCGCTCAGGGTTGGGATTGCGCCGGTATTTAAAGACCTCTCCTTCGATCGGACCACTCATGTCGATAATTGCTGGAGCGCGATGTGGCATTTGATTGTCTGGATTTGCGTCGCTCCCGCCATCGGTACTAGAGACCTTGCGCACTCCGCTTGTCCCTTTTTGCTCTCCGGCTATCCCATAATAAACCGCGTCTATATCGGAAAGCGCTGATATCCTTTTATTCTCAGGAAAGACTGGCCCGCGATCTCCGGGTTCCGTAGCTGCGGCCAAGGTAAATGCACCCGTCCCAAAATCAGCATTACCTAACTGTGAAGCGAAAGTTCCCCAACCTGATAGATACCCTGAGCCAATTAATAGCACTACCAAAAGCACAGCAAAGCTGATGGCCCGACGACTACCGAACCGTCCCAGCGTATTCGATAGATACATGCCGATTGAAAGATTCGCTGGCTGCGCCTTGGCTGAATCTTTCTCGGGAATAGACTCACTCTGGGGAAGAATTATAGACTTCTGCACTGCCTGGTTAGCTGACTCAAGTTTCTTTACCAGCGCTTCAAGGTATTCCAGGCGTGTTTTCGAACCGCTCCTCTCCTTTCTGGTGCGCAATCCGTTAAGCGTCTCGATCTCTCTCTTTGCTTGACTTAATAACTTTTTTTCAAAATTCGAATCAAAGGCACTCGCTCTTTCTAAAAAACGAAGTGAGAGCTCCAACTCCCCTTGAGAATCAAGTTTGGTAGAAGCATCAAGCAAAAGATCAGTGGCCAGCTTCTTCAGTCTTGGGTCAAATTGTCTAGCATTTTCGGGTGAAGAAACAGACGCTAGAACCACACGGGTTGAAGCATCGAGTGGAGCAGCAAGTACAACCGTTGGAACTGATCCCTTCTCACGCTGACAAGCGATCCACCAAAGCGCCACTTCTGGATCTTCCTCTAC
>CAZJXY010000476.1:0-3167 GCA_964549925.1 uncultured Bdellovibrionales bacterium
TTCAATCTGAGAAAATAAAAGTTCAAGCGACATTCCGTTTTTTAGAGCGACCTCTGAGCTATGCTGAATTACCGGTCCATCTGCAACTGGATCAGAAAATGGGATTCCAAGTTCGATGAAATCGACGGCACACTCATCTAAACAAGTCACAATCTCGACCGTGTCGTTTAAGTTAGGAAATCCTGCGGTCACAAAGATTGAAAGCAACGGGTCTTTGTGAGTTTTCAGTAGCTGATCTAGATCTTTTGACTTCATACCGCCACACTATGCATAAATTTTGAGTTAAGATAGCTTTGCAAATCCTTATCTCCGCGTCCGGAGAGATTGATAACGACAAGGTCGGAGCTTTTTAATTTTACCTTCTCTAAAACAGAAAGAGCATGAGCTGACTCAAGTGCTGGAATGATCCCTTCGGTTCTGGCAAGAAGGAAGCCGGCTGAGACCGCCTCGTCATCGGTAATATAGTAGTGAGAAGATCGCCCGCTCTTATAAAGATGTGCATGCAAGGGGCCAATGCCTGGATAATCTAGGCCGGCGGAGATTGAGTGTGCCTCTTCGATCTGCCCATCAGAGTTTTGCATTACTAAACTTTTGCTGCCGTGCAGCACCCCAACTTTTCCAAGTGCAGTTGTCGCGGCTGACGCCCCGCTATTTACTCCTTTTCCTGCGGCCTCGGCAGAAAGAAGTTTCACATTCTGAGAATCAATGTAGTGAAAAAACGCTCCAGCAGCATTACTTCCGCCACCAACGCAGGCGATGATGTAGTCGGGAGAATCTCGGCCCTCCTTTTCTTTAAGCTGCGCCTTAATCTCTTCACTAATTACTGACTGAAGTCTTGCAACTAGATCGGGGTAAGGGTGCGGACCAACGACGGATCCTATAATGTAGTGGGTATCTTTAGGGTTACTGATCCAATCTCTAATTGCCTCATTTGTCGCGTCTTTTAAGGTCTTACTTCCCGAGCTGACCGGCACGACAGTCGCGCCAAGCATCTTCATCCGGGAGACATTCGGCGCTTGTCTCTCGACATCGACCGCTCCCATGTACACGACACACTTAAATCCCATCAGGGCGCACACTACAGCGGTTGCAACCCCGTGCTGTCCCGCGCCGGTTTCAGCAATTATTCTGGTTTTCCCCAATCTTTTAGCCAGAAGAATTTGACCGAGGGTGTTATTAATCTTATGTGCGCCGGTATGGGTAAGATCCTCTCTTTTTAGGTAAATCTTTGTAGAGTAACGAGCAGATAGTCGCTTGGCTAAATAAAGCGGAGTTGGCCTTCCGACATAGTCTTTAAGTAGGGCTCTAAACTCCATCTGAAAATCTGGATCGTTTAATATCTTTAGATAATTATCCTTTAACTCTTCAACGTTTGGATAAAGCATCTCCGGGATAAAAGCTCCGCCGAACTCACCGTAGTATCCACGATCATTTGGAAGGGAATTCATTTTTTAGTTCCTCCATAAAGCTCTTTATCAAACTAACGTCCTTTAGACCTGGACTCTTTTCGAACTTACTATTTATATCCACTCCAATTAGAGAGTTACTCTCTTGCCGTAACCGTGCAATTTCTTGCAGCGAATCTGCTCCGATTCCTCCGCTTAAGAGAAACGGTTTTGAATTAAACCCTCTGAGAATATCCCATTCGAATGATTTCCCGCTTCCGCCATACATTTCTGTGGCGGTATCGAATAAAAACATCTCGCAAATGTCCTCAAATTGCGTCGTGAAAGAAAGATCAAAGGAACGGTCGACCCTAAAGGCTTTGATAAGGATTTTTTGTGCGATTTTTGATTTTATATCTGCGACCCCTTCAACGCTCTCATCGCCGTGCAGCTGAATACCATCCAGTGAATATTTACCCAGCGCTTCGACAATCTCAGTGGAAGACGCATTTACGAACACTCCGATTAATTTAGAAGCGCCGCGTTTGGCAGTGACTCCCGGAGCAAGCGCAGCTCCAACAAATCTTTGAGATTTGGGATAAAAGATAATTCCTAGGAAGTCCGGTTTAAGCTCCGCCACATCCGCGAAGTTATGCAAATTTCCGCACACCTTAATCTGCATCTTTGCAGGCTCCAGAACCCGAAGCTTTAAGTTGATCAACAAAACTTCGACAGGCTGCATCAGGACGAGAATGGCGCATGAAAGTCTCTCCGATTAGAAAGCCGTCAAACCCGAGCGAGCGAAGGATGGTAACATCCTCGGGACGGTATATCCCGCTCTCTGCGATTTTGGCGCTCTCTGAGGGAAGATTTGAGATCAGGGTTTTTGAAGTTTCCAGAGATACAGTGAAATCTTTAAGGTTTCGGTTATTAACCCCAACTAGATCGATATTAGGATTCCACTTTTCAATCTCTTCCTTCGAGTGAATCTCAAGTAAAACTTCGAGGCCTAAATTTTTAGCAGCAGTAGATAACTCTTTTATCTCCTCCTTGGAAAGAACCGCAGCGATCAATAGCACTGCATCGGCCCCCCAGGATTTGGCCTCGATTACCTGATACTGATCGATTATAAAATCCTTGCGCAAGATCGGACAAAAATTAAATTTACGTGCAGTCATAAGATCATCTTTTGACCCGCCAAAAAACTCCTTGTCGGTTAATACCGAAAGGGCGCTAGCTCCGGCCTGCATGTATCCAATTGAGAGCTGCTCAACGGAGATCGAACTATTGATTACTCCCTTTGAAGGAGATCTGCGCTTTATCTCAGCGATAATCCCGTGCTTATCTTCCCGCTCTACGTATTTTTTCAATGAAACAGTTTGTGTCGCAAAGTAGATACTCTTTTCTAAAAGCTTGGCGGGGTAGAGCTCTTTGTTGGCCGAAACCTCCCGCTGCTTCGCTGCAACAATCTGATCTAAGATCGACATCTATTCTCCTATCTTGAACTTTCTAAAAATTTTTGAAAGACCTGATAAGCCTTCCCACTTCTCAAAGAATCTGATGACTCTTTAAAATACTCCCTAATCTCTCCACCACTTCGACCGACCCTTAGGGCAAATGCAGCATTTGCAGCGACTACTTCTAGCTTAGGGCTCGCTGCCGTTCCTTTCAGTACTTCAATAAATAGCTTAGCGTTTTCTTCTAGTGAGATCGGAGCTCTCAGTTCCTCCGGGTTAACCGAGGGGAGCCCCAGTGCTTCTAAGCTCAAACGCTGATCACTTG
>CAZJXY010000477.1:0-3163 GCA_964549925.1 uncultured Bdellovibrionales bacterium
AAAAAGTACTTATCGAAGAATCTTGGGGTTGAAATCTTAAGCTTCGTTGAAAGGGTCGGGGAGGTATCGGCAAAAGTCGATTTATCCAAGGTCGCAAAGGCAGAGATTGAAAGTAATATTATCCGCTGCCCTGATAAACCTGCAGCGGAAAAGATGATTAAGGCGATTGAGTCAGTTAAAGCCGAAGGCGATTCGCTAGGCGGCGTGATTACGGGAGTATTACGAGGAGTCCCGGCCGGCCTAGGAGAGCCGGTTTTCGATAAACTCCACGCTGAGCTTGGAAAGGCTATGTTGAGCATTAATGCCGTCAAAGGTTTTGAGATCGGTTCCGGTTTTGAGGGGACGAAGTTAAAAGGGAGTCAGCATAACGATGCATTTGTGATTAAAGAAAAAGGTAAGGTAGGCACAGCCACCAATAATTCCGGGGGAATTCAGGGCGGAATATCAAATGGAGAGTTAATCTATTTCCGTGTTGCGTTTAAGCCCGTGGCGACTATTTCAAAGCAACAGAAAACCGTAAGCAGCGAGGGGAAAGAGATTAACCTAGCCGCAAGCGGAAGGCATGATCCTTGCGTTCTTCCTCGAGCTGTTCCGATAGTAGATGCCATGGCCGCGCTTGTTTTGGTTGATCATTATCTAAGGCAGCGTGCTCTGAGGGGATAATACGATTAATTAAGAGTGCTCCGTTCGCTTTGGTGTGGCCAACCAAGCTAGTAAAAATATTCCGGCCAGACCAAGCAATGCTTTCCCCCCAAGCATTACAAATTCATAGAAATTAACTCTAGATTGGACCCTTTCTAAGTGCTTCTGCTGTCTGTCTAAATCGACGTAACGATCATACGTCGGTTTAGAAAAAGGGGTTTCCCCAAGTTCAGGGATTGTCACGCCGGCCTTTGCCTCAGATAATATCTGTATGTACTCCGCTTTTTTATGTTTACCAAAGGCAAGGTTACCGATACCAAGTGTAAGTAGCAGGATGGCTAATCCAAGGTAAAGTTTTTTGATTCTATTCGGGTGCTGCATGAAGAATGAATTATCCTGCCATAAGCTAAGAAGTGAAAGAGGTATAGGTAAATATACCGCTATATTTTTCGTGATAGTCGTAGGAGCTATAGTTTACTGCGTTTATAACATCGCGCCGTTTTATTACTACTTCTACGAACTTCAAAACCAGTTCGACGCAGCTATTCGAGTAGCATCGGAATACACGGACCAGGAGATTAGGACCAAGCTTTTATACCATATGAAGAAATTTGAGATTCCGGCTGATGCAGAGGAGTTAAGGATCGAGCGCTACGATGATCGGATGAAGATCTCGCTGGATTATACCGAGGTTTTCTATATCACTTGGAAAGATAAAGATTACACAATTTGGGAATTTCCGTTTCATGCCGAAGTAGATCGTGGTTTTGTTGGCCCGAAAAATAGATCGGAGGAACAGCAATAATCTTACCTGCTTATTAACAGCTCCTCGTAAATCTTTAGAGTCTCGTCGTCAAAACATACGAACAAAATCTCTTTGGGGAGATTTTTTGTAGTAATAAAAGTCTGGACAGTTTTAACTGCAATTGATGCGGCTTCCTTTTTAGGATAGCGATAGACGCCGGTGCTTATGCAGGGAAAAGCTATCGAGGTAAGGTTATATTCAGAGGCTATCTGGAGGGATCTCTCATAGCAGCTCCGAAGCAGCGCAGGTTCATTCCTGGTTCCACCGTGCCAGATCGGACCAACCGTGTGGATAACGTAGCGAGCGGGGAGGTTATAGGCTTTTGTGATTTTGGCATCTCCTGTTTCACATCCGCCTAAGGTCTTACATTCTTCAAGTAAACCAATACCTGCGGCTTTGTGAATAGCGCCGTCAACACCGCCTCCGCCAAGCAGGCTATTTGTAGCGGCATTCACGATGGCGTCAACCTGCAACGTTGTAATATCGGCTTGAAGAGCTGTAACCTTTGCTGTCACAATTCCGTATTAGTACACCCTAAGCACGCAGACGTAAATGGCGATATCTTAAATCTCGTTATCAAGATGAAAGTTATTAGTGAAGTCACGATCCCAAAATCAGCGGAGGAAGTTTGGGGTCTTTTATTAAACTCAAATGTTGATCAGACAATCTATTGTCCTATTTTTTGCTTAGGTGTGCCGCGGCCGGTAAGATGCGAGCACAATATCGGTGATATCGTTGGAGAACGTAAGAGAAGGTGTGTCTCAGATCGCGGCACGATAGAGCAAGAGATTGATCTTTTTGAACCACATAAGCGCCTTTCATTTCATTTAGTAAAGACCGATCTTAGCGTCAAATCATGTCTTAGCTCTATGAGCGATAGTTTTCTTCTGAGTTCTGATCCAAACGGGACTAAGGTTCGACGAGAGACCGAAGTGAATGTTTTGGGTTGGGGGCGTTGGTTAAAATTAATCATGATTTGGTTTGGGATAAAGAGTGTGCATCGGTATGTTTTTAAGGCGTGGAGGCGAGGGGGTGCTTAAAAAATCCCTTACCGAATCCCCTAGTATCAACCGATTTGAGTGGTAAAATCTGACGAGTGAAATTGTCACCACCCCCCCCCTTGAATCCCAAAGAAATCAGTGTTACCATTCCTTTACACCTTTTAAATGCGAAACAGAGAGTTCGCAAAAGGAGAAAGTTCAGTGCTATCAAGCCTCTACATCGATAGGCCAAAATCTGGCCAGCTGCCCGTAAACTCACCCTCCATTTTCCTTCCACCTGTGGATTTTTGCATAATGCCGCAGCAAAGCGGTATTACTTCGAGGCTTTATTCCACCTGGGGAAATTCTATATGAAACGAGAGATGATTAACGGTAAATCCATTCCAAAAGATTGGAAGGTATTACTTGATGAAGAGATGATTAGCCGTTCGCTATCTAGAATAAGTTATGAGATTTTGGAAAATGTTCACGATGTTAAAGCTTTAGCCGTTGTCGGAATTCATACCGGCGGAGAATATCTCGGCCGCAGAATCAGAGATCGGTTGAGTGATATAGCACATATAAATGTGCCCTTTGGTGTAATTGATATCACCCTTTATCGAGACGACCTTGCGCATTTTGAAGAACAACCGACGATCAAAGGAACAAACCTACCTTTCCCGGTCTCTGGCGCAACAATTATCTTGGTAGATGACGTACTTTACACCGGTCGCAC
>CAZJXY010000478.1:0-3131 GCA_964549925.1 uncultured Bdellovibrionales bacterium
TGCCTTAATTGCCCCATCCCAACATAGGCCCCCTCAGAACTTCCTGAGATTAAAGCATCCTTTCCTCGATTTCTAAGGGAGTCGAATGCGTCTTGCCATGTGTCAGTGCCGGTCAGCGCTCTCGCTTCACTGCTGTTGCCTAGAACGAACGCGGCGGAATCAACTAACTGTTCCATTAAGCTATGATGATTAATGATGGTTGATTTTGAGGAGAGCGATATAATTATCGGAACGTTATTTTCCTTGGCTATTCGAACGGCTTTAAAGACAGCTTCTTGGCAGATCGCCCCGTTTCCAAGTAAGTAGCCCTCAACAAATAACCATTTGGCGCTTCGGACTGCAGCCGGATCGACATCGTCTGGCCCAAGTTTGGCCGAGTTTCCGAGCGCTACACGCATGGTTCTTTCACCATCCGGAGTAACCAAAACAACCGAGGTTCCGGTCTGGCCTTCAATCACAAAAGGATTGCCAGTGCGCACCTTTAGCCGATCTAAATCTTCCAAAAAAAGGGTGCCGTACTGATCCTTTCCGACTTTGCCGGAAGCGATTACATCTCCGCCGAGCTGCGAAACAACCTTAGCTGAGTTGATCGCGGAACCACCGCTTGCCACGGTTTTTTGAAACAGAGCAAGATGGTCAAGAAGTATTGCTTGATCTTCGGGGGAACTTAGCGTCGAATCCCCACGCTCAAACCCTAGCAGTGCGAAGTCTTTCTCTTCTACTGGAACTAGAATGTCTGCCAGCGCATTTCCAATTAGCAGGCTATCTGCCTTTCCGCCGTGGTACAACATATACTCCCTACATCAAACTTTTGAACGTTCCTTTGGTCGATACTCGGATTTTGACATGGCCTGATCGATTAAGCTTAGGAACTTTGTAAAGTAACTGATTGAGTTTCCGTAATGATTTACCTTTCCTCCGACGTAACAAGTAAGGTTGGGTCCCCCAGAACTACTATCCGCTGAATCTTCTAGAGATCTTCTTTCTAACTGCGCTTCCCTTTCTGCGACAATTTTCATTTCTTTCTCCGCGAGTTCACTCGCCTTGGTAAAGATTAACTTCAGATCTGTAAGTGGAGTGTGGTGCTGCAGAGCTGTGCGTCCTATATTAGCCAAGGACTCCTCGACGAAACAGAGAACGAGATATTCAGTCGCAGGCAATTGACCATCGACGCGTGCTGGTGCGAATTGATGCAATTCCTTTAAATTACCGATCAGCGCCGTTACGCCGGTCCGAGCAGGCTCAAAAGTGTAATATCGATCAACACTTTCCTGGTCGTCGAGGGGGAGACCTCTCCAGGCCTTTTCCTTCTCTAGAATTTTTTCAAGCAGGTTGATCGAGGATGATAAAAATTCATCCAACGGGCGATCGGGGAGGAGCGCTAAGTCGAAGCCTTGCGTGCCAAAATCAATCTGGCCCGAGGCGACTTCCTTAGCGAAATCAACGTACTGCATAGTAAACCGTAGTTTGTTGGGATGTAATATACGCGAAAACATCCGCTAAGCCAGAACAACCCAAACTATATGAATTCGCACGAAAAAATGTTTGTCCCCAAACTTTAAGCATCACGGATCGGCGGCCGATAAATTAAGTGATGTTAAGGGTGTTTTTTCCGGTGCTATTACCGATATTTTCATTTCTTCTTGGCGGCGTACCAAGCCCCGAGGTTAAGCCGAATTATCTCGCGCTTAATAATTCAGTCTCGGTCCAACTCCTCTCCATGCAGGATCAAGGTGATGATGCCGCTACAGACTATTCAATTGATACCGCCCAAACCCAGTGTAGTGATGATGAGACTGACCTCGAGGAGTTTAATGCTACGCGGCTTACCTTTACTATTGAGAACTCTCACTATCTTCCTGTTCAGGTTACAAAGGTTCGCGTCAGGATAAGAAATATAGTTACGGGAGAGAGGGTAAAGCTAAGACTTTCACCATATGCTTACTCTGAGATCGGAGCAGGAGATACAGTTGATGTTAAAGTGCTCTTAGGGTCAATCTCTGGTGGGTTGAAGTACTTTACCGGGACATCTACGCCGCTAGAGGAAGGGCAGTATAACATTACAGCACGGATTACAATAAAAAGCAGTTCCGGAGAATCAACCATCATTCGTAAGGGGATTTCCCTAGGAGCGGCTGATTTGAACCGCTGTTAATGCAGATTGATCTGGAAAGAGAGTCGGGAACTTGGGATAACTGTTAGGCAACTAAATAGGGGGAGCAATGAAGAAAGCACTGGTTATCGGATTTGGTCAGATCGGTTCAATGCATGCTCGTATGTTGACTGAACTCGAATGTGACGTGGCTGTGGTCAGTCATCGTGACGTTAATTTCCCGAAGAAATTTAAGGATCTTAAAACTGGACTCAACTCACATAAGCCCGATTATATCGTCGTGGCAAACAGCACCAACAAACATATCTCAACTTTAGACGAGCTAGCTAAGCTTGGGTTCGGTGGAGCATTACTGGTTGAAAAGCCCCTGACTGTTGGTTCAGAAGTAGTCCCTAAGCTTGCGACAAGGAATGCAGCTGTTGGTTATAATCTCCGCTTTCATCCTTTACTCCAAGAGCTGCACCGAAGATTAGCTGATGAGAAGTTAGTCGCATTGCATGTTTACTGCGGTACTTACCTTCCGGACTTAAAGCCCGGGAGTGACTATCGTAACTCTTATTCTGCTAAACAAAGTGAAGGCGGCGGCGCACTTCGTGATTTTAGCCATGAATTGGACTACGCGCTTTGGATGGCCGGTCCCTGGAAGAGGTTGAGCGCCATGGGCGGGCACATTAGTCCGCTCGGGATGAGTTCAGATGACATTTTTTGCGTTAATTTGCAGAGTGAGAAATGCCCCTTAGTTACCATCAATGTAAACTATCTCGATCGTACTCATCGACGGGAAGTAATCGCCCACACCACAAAGAGTACCATTGTTGCCGATTTATTAACTGGTACTATCCATGACCAAGAGAGCGAAGGGGAATTCGAAGGGGCACGTGATGAGACCTTTAAGGCGATGCACGTGGCTATGCTAGATGGTGACATGTCGTCAGTCTGCTCATTAGAAGAAGGAATTGCTGTGCAAAAAGCGATTGAGGCAATCGAGAAATCTGCGCGGCAGGGGGTAATTCTCTCC
>CAZJXY010000479.1:0-3124 GCA_964549925.1 uncultured Bdellovibrionales bacterium
GATCTTCTAGCGCGGTATCTAGATCAGTATATTCTACTTCGCCGCTCACTGCTGGCCCTGGATTTAAGTCAGGGCTTGGCGCTTGAACACGTAAATCCTCGCCAGTAAGATCGGCGTCACTCCCTAGGCCAGGTACAGATGTTAGTGGAGTCTGTTTCGGTTCCATAAATTACCTCTTTCTTGGCTCTTTCTGAGCTCGAGATTAAATTTAAGAGTTTATACAACTAATGAAGAAAGACTAAATCAAAGAACAGGTGCTGTGCTGTACCCAAACTATAATTACATATTGCGCCTTATTCAAGTCTTTCAACCGGTAATTTTTCCCGGTTAAAACTTGAAAATTTAGTTCAAGCTTAGAAACTCAAGTTCCGGAAAGCCAAATTTATCCCTACCAACCCTGTGGGTAAAAGAGCAGCGATCCTTGCCCTTTAAGGTGTAAATCGCAGCTCCTGTAAAGGTTTTTGGCACGATAATGCCACTGGGAGAGAGAGTCGACCCTTTGGAAGTATCAAAGTCAGAAACTTCTAGATCCATGCTCAAAACATGCCTCTTATACTCTAGCGAGCGAATACCAGAGATAACGTTATCGGGAGGAAGCCTTCTAGCGGAGTCTTCAAGTGCTAGACTAAGCACCAGTGAGGGACACGCCACGCGGTTTCGCGAAGCATCATCTCCACCTTCTTTTATCGCGCTACAAACCGCGGTTAAATTACAGATAACTTCACGCCATGCGCCATCAGACAACATATATCTCTGTTCCGCAGCGCGTTCTTCAATGGCCGGCTCAAGATGAACTAAAGCAATCGGGCCACGGACAGTTTCATAAGGGGCCATCCAGATCATATGCGATGGTATGAAATTGGAGGCCACACCGTGCTTTACCCCTGCTATATCGCTGCGCAGCACATACCGAGTATCTGGAAGGGAAACAGGTATTACTAGATACTCCTCATCGTTATTAATTAGATTCAATGAAGCCTTCCAGGGGATGATGGCCTGGTCGGGATAAAGCGTCTTAACCGATCGTTCTACCGTATCCCAACAAGGAAGCGTCCTTGGATGATCAGTCCGGGTGTGTAACTCCCTATCGACAAAGACATCAGAGAGCTTACCAAGCTCAGTTTCTAGCTGTGTCGCGATCGTACCCGACTGATCAATCCGGTCGAAAAAATGCTCAAAATCATCAGGATTAGGAAGGTGTTGAAAAGTTCTCACTACTAACTACAACAACTTAATAAAAGAATAATTCTAGTATTCCGGGGAAAGAACGCCTTGCGCTAATAGATTAACCCAAATTGTATTTCAATGAAACTCTTTTTCAAACCGCTGATGCCGCTAGGATATCCAAACGCACCTTTTGCTCTGCCGGGTTATAATCGGCGTGCCTGGTGTCTAATTTCGGTTTACCAACAAGATCAATAACTGCTCCGGGTTTAATGGCGGGGTGCTTCTTAGAATGCCAGAGCATCGCATAAATAAACTCCGAGGCAGGCTTATCTTCTCCATCCACTGCGGGCACATCCTCTCTTAAAAGGACCTTAAGATGCTGACCTTTAATAACCTGGGTCGTGACTACAGTCAGGTTCCTTACACAAAGCTTAGCCGCGGGATTTTTCTCCCCTGTCGGCTCTAAAATTCTAAGTTCGTCAATTAGTTTCGGCCCGGCCGAATTAATCTCACCGAGACGTACTTCTACATCATATCCTTCACGTGGTGAGATATCCTTTCCCTCCAACTGATTGGCGATTGCTCTTGTAAGCTCAAGCTTAAAATCCTCAATTCGCTCCTCTTTCACCGTTGCCCCAGCGGCGCGCCGATGGCCGCCGGCCTTAACCTGCTCGCCGACTTTTACTAGACAGTCTTTAACACACGGTTGCTCTAGGGCCTCAGCCAGATGCAGCCCTTGGATGTCCATCCCCCTGCCTGATCCCTTCCAACTCCCATCTTCACCTTTTGTAAAGATAAATGTAGGTCGGTTGTACCGTTCAACAATTCGAGAGGCCACAATTCCAATCACCCCTTCATGCAGCCCATCCTTTGCCACCACTATGGCATCAGGAAGGGTGCGCATCTTTTTTACCTCGCTCTCTACCGCTACAAATGTCTTTCGCTCGACCTCTTTTCGCTCCTCATTTTTCTTGGTGAGAATTGGGGCTAACTCCCTCGCTTCGCGTAACAGTTCAGTCGTGTACAGATCAGTTGCAATCTTTGCGCCGTCATTAATCAACCTTCCCACTGCGTTATTTCTCGGCCCGATTTGAAAGGCAACATCCTCAGAGTAAACTTCTGCTCGAAGATTGCACTCTTCCTTAATTGCTCGAAGTCCCTTATGAGTAGTGACCGAGAGTTGTAGCAGACCTTCTTTTACAATAGCGCGATTTGCGCCACGTAACTCTACAACGTCACCAATAGTTCCAATCGCAGCATAGGCTACGAGTTCGGCAGTATCTAATTGCCTCGCCCGGACTCGTGCGTCCCTTGACTCCGCTCCCCGCGACTTTTCTAGTTTTTCCTTTAAGGCACACGCCGTCACCCAGGCGAGTCCAGCCGTGCATAAGTCTTCGGCGTGATATCCACAGTTGTCTTGTTTCGGATTTATTAGGGCATCGGTCTGAAGCTTTGGTCCTTCCGGCTTATGATGGTGATCTATCACTACTGATTTTAACCCGAGCGATTTAGCAAGTTTTAACTCCTTATGGTTTTTAGTGCCGAAATCCAGCGTCACAAGTGTCTCAAAACCCTGCTCAGCGATCTCTTTAACCCGTGCTTCATTTATGCCGTAACCGTCTGAAAATCTGCGCGAAGGTAAAATTTCGACTCTCGCGCCTACCTCCTTTAAGGCTCGAAACAATATGGATGCGGAGGTTGTCCCGTCAATGTCGTAATCGCAACATAAAGCGATCTTTTTACGTTCGATCACCGAGTCGGCCAAAATCGACATCGCTTTTTTCATCCCAAGAATTGACCATTTGTCTGGGAGAGACGACAGACTAGGCTGAAGAAATTGCGTTAGCTCCTCTGACGCAGCAAAACCTCTTGAGGCCAAGATACGTGAAATAATCGGAGATAGACCGGTGGCTTTTCCTATCGCCTGCTCTCGTTCCTTCAAGTCACTTTCTACTTC
>CAZJXY010000480.1:0-3121 GCA_964549925.1 uncultured Bdellovibrionales bacterium
GCTTACTGTGCTGGAGGCGCTAATGTCGCCAAGTACGCAAGCATATAATCGAGAGTCTTCTTGGCCTTTTTCTTCGCCGTATCCGAAGTATTATTTACAAACACAGGCTTTAAATACTTCATACTCGGATTTTTTAATGCTGCTTTGAATTCCGCAGCCGTATATTCTCGTTCAAGCACAACACTCGTCACTCCGTCATGGCAGGAGTCGCAACCTTTAGCGTTGAACATCTTCGCTCCTTTTACCGCACTTCCAGCTGCCCAGGCCGTTGAGCTTCCGGTGCTTAGAGCCAAAAGAGTCAGTAGTCCCAGGATAACCTTCTTCATTTTTACATCTCCCTATAAAATCACGGTAAAGTTTGAAAGTAAGCGTATAAGTAATTTCGCTGATCTAAATCCGGCTCCCAGCCTAGGGCTTGCATCTGATCAACATCATGGAACGCATGGTAAATTTTGCTGGGAGTCCAATTTTTCTCTGGTGGCGGACCGTTCGGCGGCGTGTGACAAGACGAACACATCGATATAAACAATTGATGGCCGACCGCGACTGGGTTCGGGGGAGAAGGAGTCGGAGTAGGTGTTCCTCCTGAGTCACAATTGGCTCGATTCAAGTAGGCAACCAAATCAACTATCTGCTGCGTTGAAAGAGGAATTGCTGACATCGGGGCGATGGTTGTGACGGTGGTGTGAAGCTGTGAATAGTTATAGTTTGTTCCCTTGTCGATAGGGTGGCATCCGTAACAGTTAGCCTGATATACACCGGATCCTACGTTCGTATTACCGATATAGGGAGCCGGAACTCCAAAGGAGGTGGTGTTCCCGCTTGAATCGCATTGCCCGGATGTGGGAGGCGGAGTTGGCGATGGAGTTGGAGTCGGGGAAGTTCCTGGAGTTGGTGTTGCACCGGGAGCTGTGCAGCTTGTGCTATTTAAGTAGGCTGTTAAATCAGCCACTTTCTGGGTATTAAAGTTAAAAAACATTGGCGCGCCTCTTAATGCAGCGTCTAACGCCCCAAAATTCATACCTTGACCTTGAATCAGCGGAGGATGATGGCACCCAGTGCAAGTGCTCTGATAGTTGGTCTCTCCCACGTAAATATTTCCGACCGTCCCGGTTGGTATCCCAAATCCATTTGTATTGCCATCTTGATCACAGGTCGTGCCTGTGTCCGGGACACTGTCAGGGTCTGATCCGTCTGGGATACCGTCGCCATCAGAGTCTGAAAGAGTAGGATCGGTCAAACTAATGCAAAGTTCCTCTGCATCGGAGAGAGAATCGCCATCACTGTCCTTCTTGTACGGACTAGTTTTAAAAAGCAGAGTTTCATGACGATTTTTAATATAGTCTTTGTCTCGATCGCACTTTTTTGATAATGGATCCTTCTTCTGCTGCGGATCACATTTTGGAATCTTAGCTGCAGCACCCCCGGATTTTGCCTTTAGATACTTAGTGCAAACCTTAGACTTAACTTTGGAGATTTTAGCTTGCGAGACAGCAGCGTATGAATTGGACCAAGTGTGAGTCATCGGTGGAGGAGACGTCACGTCTGAAAATGGAATCAGTGCAGGAATGATGCAGCTCAATGAATGGATCCGGAGGTTTATCCTAACCTGTTTTGTGTATCTATTTCGCATCTGCAACCGTTGCCGTTACGGCGCAAGCCGTCAGCGTTAACTAAATTGATCTTGATACGCACACACCACTGGCATTGTGCCGTGGCTTCTTTGTTACGGGTCCGCACTTTTAGGGATAGAGTGCAAACCGGATGCCATTTTGTCCCGCTAGTGTGAGGCAATTAGTGACAGAAAACGGCCGGGTCGAATTTCCTAAGCTTTGCAAAGTCTTAAGCGTTGGAATTGTTGTTCGGTCACTTCAACAGCCAGTCGGTTTACGAGGTACTGTTCGCAGCTTAATCAGCCGACAAGAACACCTTGAACCAATCCTACGCACGAACTTCAAATTACCTTGCGGGCTAACTTGCAGGCCCGTAAGTGATTGTAACGATGGAGCATATCCCCTACGAATTCCCTGATTGTGAGAAATCTCACACCCCCAGAAGCCCAACCTAGATTGGAAAAGTTCAATGGCATATCATTGAGGTGTTTTTGGAGAAGTTATGATTCAGTCCGAGGCAGTTCGCGATCCCGATCCACTAGTAGAGAGGGTCTTTGCCGAAGCATCCAAGTATTACGAGAGCGAAGCGGTGATGTCGTTCCATCACTGGGGGCATCCTCAAGAGATTTTGCAAAATGTTATAGAGCTTTTGGATCGCTGTAGGGAAGCCGGAGTGGTAGCCAACGAAACAGTTGTAAAATGCGCAGCCTTACTACACGATGCGTTGGGACATATTGATTTCAAACTTCTAGGATTTGAATCGGCTGAAGCGTTAGCCGGCACGTTGACAGAAAACCTAATGCTCAGACTTGGATTTGACCAAATTGTATCTTCAAGTACCGGCCAAGCTGTTCGAGCGACTAATCGATTAGTCGCCTTAGAGTCAGTCGAAGATAAAATTGTCAGAGCGGCCGACCTAAAAGGACTCGCTGCGCCATATCAAACTTTTAGGTCAAATACTGAAAAATTACATTACGAATCTGAACTGAGAAGTGGTCAAAAAGTTGCATTCGAGGATTACGTTGTAGGTCAGATGAAGTATCTGCGGGCCTATCTTTATCCGATGATTGAGCTAACAAGAGAAGCAAGAGACGACCAGGGAAGATCGAATTTCCATGCTGCTGCAATGCGAAATATTTTGCGTCTGATTGAAGATTCAGAGGGTAAGACGGGAAAGTCTGTGCGTATTACTCTTCAAGAAGTATCTGATGAAAGAGACGTCGACCTGCCAAGAAGTGTGGCAGGTGAGGAGCAGTGTCTAATATTGATCTCTGAAGATGAGGAGTTAAGAAGGAGACTGGCCTTAAATCCGATGTTGTTTGCCGAGACCAGATACGGGTTTGTCTTGCCAGGAAATTTAAGGTCGATTCCTCTGCCGCTAGAGAGCGTGGATCAGGTTATAGCCCCGAAAGTGGAAACTGAGGATATCCTAAGCGAAATGGCCAGGGTGGTTCGTTCAAAACACTGATCCTGCCGCATAAAAGTCGGGAAACCTACCTACCGTAAGC
>CAZJXY010000481.1:0-3114 GCA_964549925.1 uncultured Bdellovibrionales bacterium
GTTTTCCTACTAGAAGTTCAGATAAGTCTTCGACCGGCTTCTGTCCCGGTGCGTAGAGATCTATCTAGATTTTGCTCCTTTGTTGGTGCGTCATTGAAAAGCTCACCGTCGGCCGAATGTTTCTTTTCTGTGTCCGACTGTTTCCGCGGTGGGAGGATAGTAGCGGCGCTCCAGCAAAAAAAAAAGTCTTCGACCGGCTTCTGTCCCGGTGCGTAGAGATCTATCTAGATTTTGATCCTTTGTTGGTGCGTCATTGAAAAGCTCACCGTCGGCCGAATGTTTCTTTTCTGTGTCCGACTGTTTCCGCGGTGGGAGGATAGTAGCGGCGCTCCAGCAAAATCCACCCACCTCACTCTATCTGCCCAATTGAGACAGAGAGCGTATCGTCATCATAGTCGACGCTTGCAAGATCAGGTATTCCGTCTCCATTTAGCTCAGTTAATACAAGCGAATATATGCGATTATTTGAAGGAAGAGAGATAGGAGTTGTTTCAAATGTCCCATTGGTATTTTGCAGATAGATGCTGCTGAAATTTTGCTTGAAGCTGGTAGTGATGAGATCGGCCCGGCCGTCTAAATTAAAATCACCCCCAGCGACAAAGATTAGGCGGCCGGAAGTCTCAACTTCTAAACCGCGCTCAAAGTTACCCGCTCCATCCCCCCAATAACTCAAGATCATTCCCGGTTCACTCGAGTGACCAACGACCAAATCAAGATGATCATCTGAATTGATTCGTTCCAGCGCGATAGTGTAGGGGAGGTCTTCCGTCTCTATCTTTTTAATTTCTTGAACTGTGCCACTCTGATTCATCAGATGCACGCTCACCTGATCGTCCCACTGTGCCCCAGCGATCAGATCTGTAAAACCATCATGATTTACATCGGATGCGGCCAATGAGATTGGATGGTCTGCAGTGGCTGAATACTCTGTGCTAAACTCCCAATTACTCCCCCTTCGAACCATGATAATAACCCTATCGTTCGGCGCATCCGAGGCAGCTAGATCAAGCAATCCATCGGAATTTAAGTCGGCTAATGTAAGATTGTAGGGGACGCCTTCTACCGGAAGATACTCTTCACGCTCGAAGGTACCATCGCCAACTCCGTGTAAAATTAACACACCGTTGTGGTTGCAATAGGAGTCGCACACAGTAGCAGCGATATCTAGTTTTCCGTCTCCAGTCAGATCCCCGAGAGCGAGAGATGTAGCTCCAGCTTTCAGCCTAACCGGGTTAATCGGTGTAAGCGTGCCATCGCCGTTACCCATGAATATGGAAAGAGAGCGGCCATCGCGATTAGCGGTCACAACATCATTATTGCCGTCGGAGTTAAGATCGCCGGCCGCAACATCAAGAGGGCGCTTGCCGGTCTGGTGAATCTCTATCGGTCGAAAGATAAAACCGTAATAGATCGCCATAACCACTCCGGTGGGCAAAGCGACGGCATACGCCAAGATTAGTAGGAGGGATCTGAGTTTACGATTTGATGAGATTCCCAGATTATTCTCCGTCGATGAGATGTGCTATGGCTATCAATAATACTTTTTCTGGGATCCCGCTACTTACTTACAGCTTCTGACTATCTTCGCGGCGGAAGCTGTCTAAGTCATACTCCAGCGGGAAGTTTTGGAGTTAGAAATTGATCCAGATCAATCTCTAAAAAACTCTCATAAAAAAAATGACCCCCGCGAGGGGAGGCTCACGAGGGTCGAAACAACTGGGAGGTGTGTTGGTTAGAATCTTATAAATCTTTTGTTACCCCAGCTTCACAATCTATCTACTGCTAACTAATTAACGTAGCAATGGTAAACATTTGTGTGGGTTAGGCTGTGGGAAAGATAATTAGCAGCCTGAGCTGAAACATCTCTTTGTTACTATAAGTTAGTTAAAGTACGGATACGATTAGAAATATCAGGGAATCACTTAATCAGACAATCTTATCGATCGAGTTGTTTAGAGTCGTCCAAACCAACCGCTGTTTCAGAAATACTTCGATCAAGCTCCGGGGTTAAAAGGTCAGAGGGGCCTACCGGGATCTTATCGATGGTAGAAATTACCTCGATCTCCTCCGAACTTGAAGCGCCAAGTTCCTTAAATTTTCTTGCGCTCACTAACACCCGACTTTCAAGCGATGAGAGAGTTTTGTTGTACGCCTCGACAGATTTTTCCAATCCATCTTTAAGCTTTGAGAAATGGCCGCCCATAACTCGCAAACGCTCATATAGTGTCTTTCCAAGATCGCTGATCTCTTTTGCGTTCTCTGCTAGCTGCTCTTGCTTCCATCCAAATGCGACTGCTTGAAGCAATGCAATTAGGGTAGTAGGTGTTGAAGTAATCACTCGCCTTTCCACCCCAAACTCAATCAATCCGGGGTCTTGCTCCAGGGCCGCGCCGAAAAATATCTCGCCAGGAAGAAACATAACTACGAACTCAGGAGTCACAGGAAGCTCTGACCAGTAGCGCTTCTCTGAAAGCGCCGTAATGTGATTTCGAATCTGTCTGGCATGTTCCCTAAGTTTAAGCGTGCGCCTCTCCTCATCATTGCTCTCTAAGCCTTCTAGGTAAGCCTGCAGCGGAGCCTTAGAGTCGATTACAATCGATTTCCCGTTCGGAAGGCGGACAATCATATCAGGGCGCAACTTCCGTTCGTCTGAGGTAACGGTCTCTTGTTCTGTGAAATCGCAGTAATTGGTCATCCCGGCTAATTCGACGACGCGCTTTAGTTGAATCTCTCCCCAGCGTCCGCGTACAGAGGGAGCCCGTAAAGCTTGCACTAAATGGGACGTTTGAGTTTTAAGTTCAGCCTGAGCGCTGCCTAATAATCTTAAGTGCTCAGAAAGGGATGCGTGTGACTTTGAGCGCTCCCTTTCGATCTCTTCCATGCGTTTATCGACTTTAGTCAGAGACTCTCCAAGCGGCTTTACTAAGGTATCAATCGCTTGTTGGCGCTTTTCAAGATCATGCGAGGCACCTTGCTGATATTTATCCAAGGTCTCTTTGGCTAAAGTTAGAAATGACCGCGAACTTTGATCTAAAACATCCGCGGAGACTGCTTTAAAGGCCTCACTAAATTTGTTCTGAAGCTCTGAGAATGGAAGGAAAATCTAGCGAACCC
>CAZJXY010000482.1:0-3107 GCA_964549925.1 uncultured Bdellovibrionales bacterium
GAGTATATCTTCAATATTTACAATGAATTCCCACTGAAGTATACCGCATACGACGCGCTTTTTAAGTAAGCTGTTGTGGTTTAAGCGCGCATGTTCCAACCTTTGTTCCTAACTTTGGGCAAACTTATTTATTGGAGGTGCCAACCGATGAGATTAATAACAAAAGCTTTAATACCAGCCACCCTGGCCATGCTTCTCGCAGGCCCAGTGCTGGCCAACGTACCGGAGACGGTCACCGAGAACGGATTCATCTCGGGCACGATGGATATCGATTTCCAGACCCGTAAGAATTTAGACGACACTGGGAAGTTAGCCGAAGGATCACCAGCCGAAGGTGCAAAGGACATTTATAACGTGAACCTAAACGTCGCTAAAACTACGGAGTTCTCCGGAAAGATTCTTAGAGAACCAACCCTTTTTAGTAAGATTCTTGGACGGGAAGTTCAGACTGCTTCACTCAAATTCGAACTCGATCTCGCAGTCAGGAATCCGAAGGATCTCTCACAACGCAAAGTGGTTGGGAAATGGGTAGGTCCGGTAAAGGTCGATACCTCCGGAAAGTACGACTTTGGTTCTGAGACCGCTGGCGCAAGTGCGCTGCGTATGGCCATCGACGCTGTCGGAAAGGCTCAAGCTTTCGTCGGAAACTTCGGCGGAACAGTACAAGGTAAAGCTACCAAGCAGACCGGGTTACTCCAAAAAGCTGTGGCATCTGCAAAAACTTCGGTGCGTTCATACTCAAGACTTGTAGGCGGTAAAAAAGTTACCATCACCGCGAAAGAGGTCGATCCACTACGCTTTAACAATCTAGTTCTTGGCGAAGGACCAGCTCAGATTTATCCGCGTACAGTTGTGAATGGCGATCTTGACTACGACTATGAAACCGGAAACTGGTATGCCAACAACATCAAGTTCAAATACACCTTCAATGGCGTTGAGTACGAAGATATTGTAACCGGTTCTATCAAGTGGGTTGAGGATCCGAACCGAGCTGCAAACGGCAAGGGAAGTTATGATTTCAACTTGCGCTTTAACGAGGCCAAGCTAAAGCCCGTTACTGACGAAAGTGCGGCTTTTGCCGGAGATGCTTCGCAGGCTGAAGATGCATTTTTCGAGGTCGATAACTCTGTGCCAAGTATGACTGGAACGATGAGTTATCAAGACACCATCGGCGGCGAGGACACTGTATATTCGAGCAAAGTTACATATAGCTTGAATGCCAACCAGCTGACCAAACAACAGGCAATGAATATGTTTAAGCTATTAATGGTTGCCGTTGGCCCAATGAACGACGAATAAGAGCGCCATCTTATTTTAGTTCGTAAATTATAAAAGGAGGATCGGGTATGAAGTTAAGAGCAAAATTTCTCTTCATTCCGATCCTCCTTTTTGTTAGCTCGGTATTTTTAGGTGCTTGTCAAAAGGCCGCAGTTCCAAGCGCTTCGGTTCCCGCCAAGGCTGCTGCTCTAACCAGGACTCAAATTCCACAAAAAGAAGTTAGTACGAAGAGCGTAACAAAGCAGGCCGCAGTTCCAACTAAACCCACACCTCAAGCGCTCGCACCGGAAGTCCACCAGGCAAAGCCAGAGATTGCAAAAGCGGCGGCTGTCCCTCCGATTGAAGTTGCAGAAGCTACGACAGTTCAGGCAACTGCCCAAGGTGCTGTTGATCCTTCCCCTATTGAAATTGAGGCCGCAAATGCTCCACCGCCTGTCGCAGTCCCCTCTTCGAACAGGTTAGATGCCGAACCGAACGTCCAGCCTTCTGAGTCACTTCCACCTACTCCACAGATTGAAGTGGTTCAAAGTCCAAACTTAGCTCCGACAGAGACCGAAACTTCTGCTCCGCCTACGCCGACTCCGACCCCTACCCCGGACACCCGCGTGAAACTTGAAGGTACGATGAGCATCGAGTTTAGCTCTCGCGGCTTTACTGAAGAGGAGATGAGAGAAAAGCCTGAACGCATTTATGATCGATATTCATTAAATTTATTCATTCCAGGGGCAACTAAGTCCGATCCGAATGTGCTTAGAGTTAAAGGCGAAGTTTTTAGATATGCACAGGTCTTAAGTAAGTACCTAGGGAGTGAGGTGCAGCCGCTCTCGCTCGACTACAACCTAACTTTTGCCGCTCCAGTTGCTGATAAGGAGCGGAGTGTAGGTACCTGGAAGGGGAAGATTACGAGAACTCCTGCTGGACTGTACCAGCTCGGACGAGCCGACTCGCTCCAAGCCCAAGCTGTAAAGGATCTCCCCCTCTCGCGAGGTGGAACCTTCAGCGGCGGAATTCAAGGCAAAAATCCTGATGCCGACACATCAGTTGCTGGGACACTGCGCGAGTACGCAAGGATGCTTAGAGGACGAAAAGTAAGCTACACTGCTAAGCGCGTTGATCCGCTTGAATTTAAGTCTACAACAATTCCCGCTGGTCCTTTCGAAGAATACCCCGCCGTGGCGGTTCACGGAAACCTTGATTACGATTATGACACTGGCAATTGGCTGACGAATGGTCTGACATTTCGATATCGCCTGAATGGGAAAGATATTTCCGATAAGATTACAGGCTCAATTCGCTGGTTAGAAGATCCGAATCGCTCCGAGAACGGTAAAGGTCAGTACGAGTTTAATTTGCGTTTCAATGAGGAGCACTTCAACGGACGCGGTGGTGAAGAGGAGTATTTTGAAAATGCTTCTGATGAGGAGCAATTTTTCGTGGTTGACTCTAGAGTACCAACTATTTCAGGGGTGATTAAGTATAAAGATACATTTTCTACTCCGGCGGAGGGTGAAGACCCGACTGTAATGGCCAGCTCTATTTATTACCAACTGGTTGGTGAGGGGGTTAGGGTTGACCAGATGGTTTCATTTCTAAAGCTCTGGCTCCTAATCGTTGGCCCGGTGAATGACGAGTGAGTGGAGCCACGGTTTTTCTTTCGGCTTATGCCATACACGACCCGGAACGCAGAGCGACGCTAGTAAGCTAATCCAAACTTTTGCTTGTGATAAATTAGAGAGTCAAGAATTCGAGTCCGGCAAGCGTGCTGGTATCGAGGCTAGAATTAGAACAGAGGCGATCTGTATTACGCTTAATCGCCTAAGTTTTGGCAC
>CAZJXY010000483.1:0-3105 GCA_964549925.1 uncultured Bdellovibrionales bacterium
TGGGCTAACGCCTCGTGTGTCAGAGTCTTTAGAGTTGATCCGCATGAGTTCTCCTCTGAGATACATCATTACTATGATTTCATTCGAGTCACTGCCGATGACGAAGCTGATGATCAGTTCCTAATAACTTATCAGGCCAGCGACTCTGATGATACAGTCGATACCTCGATTGCATTCTATTACAACACGTCTCACTCCACCTCTGGTGGGACCCCGATAGTCACTGGACGCACCTTGAGTGACGACCCAGTTTATGTTTGGAATACGTCAGGACTAGCCGAGGGTACTTACTATGTATACGGAGTTGCGACCGACGGGCTAAATACAACAACCGTTCTTGCAAGCGGAGAAATCGTGATCAACCGAAGCCGCGGAGACGATACCGCTCCACTACTTTCGCTCAGCAGTCCCGCAGAAAATGGGAATGTCTACGATACCATGTACCTTAAGGGATACGCTCTCGATAATATTCAATTAGCGAGGGTGTTAGTATATATCGATGGTTCTCTGGTGCACGATTTCACTCCTTCGCTCTTTGATAAAACCGCGCGGACAGAGCATCCAGGATTTGCAGAGTCGAGTAATGCCGGATTTTACGAGAGTGTTAATATATCCGCAGTTGCTAGCGGCGCTAGAACATTTTTAATTAAGGCGTACGATACGAACGGAAATGTAACTTCGAGTACCCTCAACGTGACAAAAGTGGCTGGAGCAGACCCTAGCCCGCCCAGTGCACCAGCAGAAGAGAACGAATCTCCGGTTACCGTAACACCGCCAGCCGTACTAAAAATAAAAGTCACTAAAGATCCCCAAAAGAAAAATACTTTGAAGATTACGGTCAAGAAAACGTCCGGCAGCTGCGACACATATGGAATCCTGGCTGGTGTCACTTCGGATGACTTACCAACTTTATTGGTTGATACTGCTACCGGGGGGAAAAACTCGCTAAACTTTAAGGCAAAAGGTCTCAAATCCAACGATCAAGTCTATTTGGCACCCGCATGTAACGGAATAAAAACTGGAAATGCCAAATCGATTAAGAACTTGATTAAACTATTCTCCGGTGGAATCAAGACAGCGGATGAGGTAATTACTAAACTCGATCAGACTGCAAAGAAGTCTAAATAAATAGCTAACTTTATAAAGGCGTTAGAGACAGAATCCCCGGGCTATCGGTTGCCATTCTTTTCCAAAAATTCCAGAATAAATCAATTATTACACATAGTTAGCGGTTGGCTCCTAGGCTACATTTTTCAGTGGGAGAGCAATAACAGATATATATAACTCTGGGACACAGAATTTCCTGGAAAGGGATTCTGATGTCGGTTTTAATTATACAAAGGATTTAACGAGGTAATTATCATGATTAATAAGATCACCTCTTTAGCAAAAAAGACAAATGAGAAACTTATTTCTGCAGCCCAATATACTTGTGCTGCTGTTCATGCTCCTTCAGTGCGCCAAGCTCAAGTCGGGCTTTTCGTGCTTGGAGCGGCGATTCTTGCTGTAGGCTTGAGCGACGCCGTCGTAGCTCAAGGTTCGGCAACAACGCTTGGAACATATAACGATACCCGTATCGGTCAGTTTACCAACAACGTGTTCGCGTACCTTGAAGGTGCGATGGGTGCGTTAATCATGGTGGCTGCCGGTCTTGGTGCAGTTATCTCCGCGGCCTTCGGTCAATACCGTGCAGCCCTCTCGCTGCTTGTTGTTGCAGTAGGCGCATTTATCTTACGCTCACTTGTTTCGACCTTCTTCAACGATCAGTCCATTCAGTAAGCGAAGATACAAATCAACAAAAAGAGGAGCCCTTGGGCTCCTCTTTTTGCTTTATGGGGACAAATATTAACAACAAAAAACTCGTTCAGCTTAATGCCATCCTTTTTGCAATTCTATCTCCAAGAACTTTCACTTTAGAAAACATTCGCAACTCATTTCCATTCCGCAATGAATGATTCTCCTGGTAGAGTCCCTCGATCTCATCCATTAACTTTGATTGAACCTCGAAAAATTCCTCGATTTCCAGTTTACTTTGCTGCTTGACCTTTTCTAGCTCCTGCTCAAGCGCTTTGGCATGGAGTTCAGCCACCTGCCTTTCTTTCTGGCTAATACTTAGTTGTTCCTTGAGAGACGCAAGTTGCCTCTCATACTCCGCAATTCGAGTATCTGGCGGGATTTCCGGATCTGATTCGGGCGGAAAATCAAACGACTCTCTCACCCGTTTGGGGTTAGTGATCGTCATGATGTTAAGCTACGCTAAAGTACCGCTTCCTGGACCCCACCCTAAAACACTGGATCAAATCCCGCAAGATAGAAGATTCTTCCTGGGGACGCTAGAAAGCACCTATTACATCGACATCAGAGAGCTACCTCAAAGCGAGAGCCTACAACTAACGCGTCATCTAGCTCAGGATCTGTGCCGGGATTAATAATATACTGGAGATCCGGAGCAATCGACAGCCACCCTGTCGCTTTAATACGATAGTTAAGCTCAATTGCCGTTTCTGAACTTTCAAACCCAGGGTTCGCATCCCTAAAACTGTCGCTATTTCGAGCTAGCGCAACGCCGACTGAAAGTTGATCCTGATCGCGCGACGGGATCGCGCCAGTATAAGAAAACCCGGCGGTAAAATTGCTGTCGAATTGATTGCGACTCTTATTTGCAAACCCAGCCCGAAAAAATACCCCAGCGCCCTGATTTTCATCCTCTTCGACAAAGATTGAGGTCTCTCCTAAGACATACAAGCCTCCGTTCGTGTCCCTCTCTCTATCATCGAAATCTGTGAATGTAGCGGTATGATACCACCCACCGAATCCGAGCTTATAATAGTCATCCCCCTCGCCTGAAACAGCGCCGAACTCGGTTCCCCAAAAGATCCCATCATCGTCACCGAGAATAATTTGTGTGCGATTTGGATCGTTAGGATCGCCAGGAATCCCGTCATAAAGCGCACTAAGAATATAAAAGCTCTCTGAGGGATTTACTCGCACTCTTGCCGCAAGCGACGTCGTATTAAAAATTGATGGCCCAACTTGTGAAATGTCATTACCAATTCCGAATGAGCTATTTATTAAAGCTCCGGCATACTCCATGCTTGTGAATTC
>CAZJXY010000484.1:0-3101 GCA_964549925.1 uncultured Bdellovibrionales bacterium
CGAAATTGCAAGAAATCCGATATATAGCGGATGTGATGCAAGTCCAAACGCTGAGACTGCCAAGAAATAAGGTGGATTACTGCGCTGCTTTAAGCTGATCATTGCCAAAGTGATTGCAAGCAAAAGCGGGGCATACCCGCGCGCTTCCGATGAGTAGAGAACTAGTAAAAAAGAAACCGAAGCGATAACGAGAGCGATTATTTTCTCTTCGAATCTCTCTACGGCAAGTGCCATTGGAATTAATGGGACTAAAATGAAGCCGCTAAAAATAGAAAGTGCGCGATAGGCAAAGCTCGAAGCCCCAGTTCCGATCAAATGCAGGTAGATCGTGTTTAGTGGGTGATTGTTGTCGTGTGGAATCCGAAATGCGTCGAATAGTGAGGTCAAATCTGCTGCGTGCATCAGCGAGATTATCTCATCAAGCCACAGTTCCCCCCGCGCGGAAGCAATCCTAATCATCAGAGCGCAAAATAAAAGAGCAATGTAGGCGACCTTTTTCATCCGTGTTACACTTATAACATCCTAAAATTACAGAGTTATTGGGGTACTACGCCAGTGGAAATATACTCCAAGAAAGCTCTAAATTTTGCCGATAATTAAGGAGATGCACAGAATTGCGGGGAAATATGACGTTATTCGAGAGCTAGGTACAGGGCTCACCGGCTCAGTCTATCTTGTGCAGCATGTCGATTTAAAGGTTCAGTACGCTCTAAAATTGCTCAGCAAGTTAAACTCGATACACTCTCCGCTAATCGAGCGATTTAAAAACGAAGCAGAGATTTTACTTAAGTTTACTCATCCAGGAACCGTTCAGCTTCGAGATTTCGGGAAGACAAATGGCGGGCTCTACTACATGGCGATGGACTACTGCCATGGAACGATTCTTACGGATCTCTTAGCTCAAAGGAAGCATTTTCCGGTAGAGGAAGCATTATTAATTCTCGAACAACTTTTAGATGTGCTCGAAGCTGCCAGAAAAATCGGACTCGTTCACCGCGATATAAAGCCGGACAACATCATAGTTCTTCCAGGGACAGGGCCTGTACCAAAAATCAAAGTTCTCGATTTCGGAATAGCCAGCCTTCGTGAAGAGCTGGGCAAGGATGGAAAAAACAATGGAACTGCCACCATAGTTGGTACACCAGAGTACATGGCTCCTGAGCAGATCTCTGCGGAGCAGGAGTTAGATCATCGGGTCGATATTTATGCTGCCGGTGTTTTGCTTTATGAACTGCTCTCGGGAAGGGTTCCATTCGCCCATGAAAATGTTGCCACTACCCTACTGATGCATCTTATCCAGCCTCCAGAGTCAATGGATGCTGCCCTCAATGTGCCGTTTTTGGTAGAGTCGATAGCGGCTACTGCGATGAAAAAGGAGCGTCAGGACCGATATCAAACAGCCGCAGAGTTCAAGAAAGCTTGCCAGGAGGCGAGAGCTTTGTTGGCTTCCGGAGCAGGTTCGAGTGGCAAAAAGTCCAACGTCCGTGCAGATTCTAGCGAAGACACATCGACAAGTTCACCCATACCGCTTGCAAATTATGGCGTGAAAATATTGTGTTTAGATGATGATGAGATGGTGATTAACATATTGGAGCATCTTCTAGAGAAGGAAGGTTTTAAGGTTTTTAGTGCAACCAGTTTTTCTAAAATCCATAGCTATATTTTCGATAACAAGGTTGACCTATTAATCAGTGATGTGAACATGCCAGGATTGAGCGGTGGAAAAGTTTGTAAAATGCTAAAGGCATCCGTCCCAGACTTAAAGGTGATGCTATTTTCGAATAATCCCGAGCGGGAGTTAGAAAAGCTCGCCGAGGAAGTTAAAGCCGATGGTTGGATGAGTAAATTCTCTAAACCCGATCAGTGGGTTAGGGAGATATCTAAGCTGGTACGCGCTAAATAGGCCTCGGTAGCTTCGGATATTCAATCTCTGGTCCGAGGTTCCGCTCTCCGCCGCTTTTTCCTTCAGCATCACCGCCTTCGCTTAATTTTTTAATATTGGCTGTATTTAAGTTCCCAAAACCTCGGCTCAATTTGGCCTCCGATTTTTTTGAGTCAGGTTGTGCGGTTCCATTAATATCAGCGTACTCCGACTGATAATCTTGAGATTTGAAGTCGTAATTTGAACTATCGGCAGAGTGCTTCTTCTTTAATTCAATCCACTTCTGCTTTCTCGCCTCGGCTGCTTCGGCTAGAGCCTTCTTGCGCTTTTTATCTTGTAGCGCTAACTGCTGTCGCTTTTTGTCCTGCTCAAGGCGCCGTTGCTTGGCTTCTTCTTCAAGTCTCTTTTTATCCCAAAAGCTCATATCAAAAACCAAATTATTCAATCGTTTCAGAGTGGTACACTAGTAGTTATGACTAAATAGTCGTAAAGTGTGCTGTTTGCGCTTACACCAGTACACTAGAGAAGGGAGTTTGCGATGTGCTACTATCTTGGCCTCAGCACCTAATTAGACACTCTAATTATCTTATCTTCCTGAACTATTTGTCGTGAGGCCATTTTCGATATATCTCAGCATTCCATCCAGGATGAATTCCGGTAGCAGCTGGGACGCTTATCTGTCTGCGTTGCATCGAGAGATTGGATTTTGGGCATCCCAATCCGAGTGGAGAGACAGGCGGCTTACGGCATTGTACCTTGGTGGGTTTGGATCCGACCTGACTCCTTGCGAAATTAGGGGATTGATTTTTAGCATCTGCAACCAGTTTGTTTCGAGTCCCGGAATTGAGGTTACAGTCGAGTTAGGCGGCAACTTTCCGGAATTTGAGATTTTTGGAAAGTATGCTTTTGCCGGTGTAACCCGAATTAGCCTTCCAAGCTCTCAGCTAAAGTTTTCGGAATTGGCGGTAGAGGAGCAAAAGTTGTTGACTGAGCGACTAAGCTCGAATGTTGAGATGATCCAAAGGCATCATGGGATAAGTGTCAATCTAGATTTTGCCTATAGCGATTGTATTCCAGGTATCTTCGAATTTAGAGAGTCTATTAAGCGATTAGTTGCAGTTGGGGCAGATCACATCTCGATCTATCCTAATATGATCGGTCGACGTGAGGGATCAATCTATTTCCGGGAGAAAAAAGTCCGCTCGCATCAGTTTGATAT
>CAZJXY010000485.1:0-3098 GCA_964549925.1 uncultured Bdellovibrionales bacterium
CAGCAACCGCGCCAACTCCTCCCCCTACAGCAGCACCCTGGTTAATCGAGTCAGATGTACCGGAGATGCACCCGCTCAAAATTAGTAGGACGCTCAAAACAGTCACACGCACAGAGGATGACATACGATTCCTAAGTAAAATAACACTGGTTGAATCATCTCGAATGAGCTTCAAGAGCGCAAGAGTATATGACCTAAGGGCGCGCTCTAGGTGTGAGATTTATCACGCCTAGGCTGTCTAAAAATCAATATGAATACCCCCAAACAGATAGAGCTATCTGCGATATTGAACGCGGGCCAGTGCCAGTTTTCCCAGTAAAAATCTAAGAAATCTACCACGAACCCAAAACGAATACGATCAATCACATTGCCAAATGCGCCCCCTAAAATCATTCCAAGCGCTGCATGCGCCACACTATCGTGGCGATAGTCATTCACAAAAAAGTACCAAACCGCTCCGAGCGCAATAAAAGTCGCAATACTCAAGAGAATCAACCTCCAGGGGTCTGGAATCGTGGCAAACATTCCAAATGCCGCTCCTCGATTGAAAGTTATCGAAAGATCAAAAAGTGCCGGGATAATCGGTACTGAAATTCCCGGTTGTAACCTAGCCAGAGCCCAAGCCTTAGCGACTTGATCAAGTGCCACAATCAGCAGGATTATGATCAAAAGAAATGCTATTCGCCTGGCTCGATCTTTCTTCAGATCAGGTTTGAACTCTTTCTCCTCGTTCACATCGTTCCTTTGATAAGATCTGAGTTCTGAGTCATCTGGTTAACCGCGATCGTCTGTAGTTTCCCGCTTTGGTCGGCTGTTAAGACAAAATCATTTGAGATTGAGCAGATTTTTCGGACTCCATCCAACGCAGTAGATCGAACACTCTGAAATTTGAACTCTTCTGGATTTCCAGGGAGAGTCGGGATTTGGACTAGTTGCCACTCTATCATCATTCCATCCCTTCCTACGCTGAGTAAACTAGCGCCGTGATTGACTAAGGCCATATCATATATCAATCCTTTGTGAGCCTTGATCGCCGTCAATTGACGAAAACCTCTAATACGCCAACTTTGAAGGGTTCCGTCGTTAAGGCCCAAAAATATTAGTTGACCATCAGCACTTAGTAGCTGCTTCTCAACCGGGACCGGAGCACCCGTCCCCGATTTTCTTCTGATAGCAGACCCACTAACGACATGTTCACCAAAAAGTCTTTGTACCTCCCCCAGGTCGTTATAAGTCGCATCATAGTCCAGCCAGGCATTAAAATCTCCCTGCCAATCACTACTAAAAAAAATCCGCCCACTATTGTGAAATGATATTCCGTTTACGACCGTAGAGTGTCCTATGTATCTTCTCACGTCAGCAAAGTTCAACGCGTCATCGCTCTGCAACTCATCGGCATTTAAAGCAACTTCATAAATCCGACCATCAATCCCACCTAAGGCAAGTAATGAACTATCGGGTGAGAAGTCAGCTGAAACTATTCTGGTGCGAAGATCCGGAAGCGCCAATATCCGACCAGCACCAGTAGTTTCAAAAATCTTCACCCCACGTGAGGTTCCGAACACGATCATTTTGCCGTTTTTTGACTGAGTTGCGAAAGTGACCTCCTCCGCCACTCGCCTTGCAGACTGCAGCCGAGGTTCTCCAGCCTCACGGATTTCCCAGCTTCGGAACCACCCGTCTGAATGCATGGTCTGAGCTGACCTTCGATCCAGAGCGCTAATCTCTCCTGAGCTACAGAATAGGGAAGTAACCGGAGATATTGATATATCTTTTGCACCAGGACCCGAATTTCCCTCATGATCGTATGGACTTATAGGAATGGAAATGTCAGAATCCCCCCCGGTTTGAGGGGTCAAAGGCGTACTCCCCTCGAAGTAGTTAATTACGCCGCATGACTGCAGCGCCGCTTGAGTAATGAGCAAGGCGAGAGCGACTTTTAGCCGGGCACCTTTCGGCGAGCGAGTGGGTGAATCCTGTGAAATACTCAAGCTACGACTTATCATAAAATTTTGTTTAGCGATAACGACTCCGCTGCGAGAATATAACCATATCTTGGGAAAGTGAACATGAGTGAAGAAGGAATAGCAACAGAATCATTAAATGGAAACGGTACTGAGACAACGAACGTTGTTACAGAACACGTTTTCTTCGAGATCGGTGGGGAAGTACTGGACAAGAGTAATACCTTAACATCGATTCTTGAAGTGCATAGGTTTAGCTCAGCTCTAATCTTCTGCAACAGCTTCTCAGATACAGATATGGTCGAGGTAGTGCTGAAGAAGAAGAATCTTCCCTTCTTCAAGCTAACTAACGACCAGCCGAGAACGAAGATTCAAGCGGCCAAGCTCGCCCATGAAAAGAATGGTACGATAATTGTTACGGTCGATAGCGCTACGCAAGGGTTTGATTTGGCGCCGTTCGATGCTGTGATCAATTATTCGATTCCTAGTGAACCAGAGGTCTACTTGCACCGTACTGGAGCCGATGGCGACGCTGGTAGACCGAAAAAGGCAATTAGCCTTGTCGGTCCCCTGGATTTTAGCAACTTTCACTTCATCAAGAAGGTTTCAGGTGTCGCGTTTACGAAGGGTACTCTACCGAGCAACGAAGAACTTCTAAAAGTTCGAGTAGATGCAATGGCCAAGGAGGCCACTGAACTGCAGGCCAACGATAAGACAAAAGCTATGGCCGCGCTCGTAATAAACCACGCTGAGAGAGATGCAATTATACATTTGCTCGTTAACAATTTGCTAAATGTGAAAGCGCCAGCACCTGCAGCGCCATCTCGTCGGGACGAACCTCGACGTGGGCGTGATAGGGATGATGACTTTGGCGGGGATAGAGACTTTCGAGACCGACGTCCTGGTCGACGAGACTTCCGCGACAGAGACAGCAGGGACAGCTTTGATCAGAACTCAGGAGACTCAGAGCAATATGGGGGCGATGGCGGCCGTAACGAGGGTGGTAGAGATCGATGGGATCGTCGCGAAGATTCTCCACCACCTGCTAAGGATGTACGGTTCTATCTGGGACACGGCTCCAAGGAGGGTTTCTCTCAGAACGAGTTTGCCGAGATAATAAATAAGCATTTGAAT
>CAZJXY010000486.1:0-3082 GCA_964549925.1 uncultured Bdellovibrionales bacterium
GGCCGCCAGTCTTGGGCTCCCTGTAATTGGCGGTCGGCAGTCGGCACGCTCCAGTATGACTGGCAGTGTTCGTGCGATCGTTGAGTCCCAGCGTACCTCAAGTATGGGCCAAAAAGGGAGCAGCAATCGGCGTCAGGTCTCGTTGATGGACACTGCTAATCAAGGTGGGAAGGTTGTCAAGGCCACCGGAGACTCAAGGCTTACCCTTAGAAAAAAGTTAAAATATGCTCAATGGAAGATGAGTCCAGCGGTTTTCTACACACTTGAGATCGTGATCAGCATAGTAGTCTTCTTAGTAGTCAGCTACTTTTTTAACTTTATCTTGCTTCGTATTATCGGTCTTCTATCAGGTCACCTGTTTATGGGGTATCTGATTAACACGGCCGTATATAAGCGCTTTAAGGGGTTCGATAAAGATTATCCATCTTTCTTACTATCTTTAGTCGGACTCTTGAAGACAGGGATGAATGTGATCAGTGGCCTACAAGCGGCAGCTGAAGGTTTGGAACCGGAATCTCTAGTACGGCTCGAAATTGAGACGATGTTGGAGCGACTTAAATTAGGAGTCCCTGAGGATCAATCGATCGGAGCTTTCGGTGAAGAAATTTACCATGAGGAAATCGAGCTGTTTGTGCAAGCTTTGTTGTTAGCCAGAAAGGTGGGAGGAAATTTGTCGGATACTCTCGACCGTTTGGCCAAACAGGTCCGAAAGCGACAGTACTTCCGGGAGTCGGCCAACGCTGCCATCAGTCAGCAACGTCTTTCGATCGTAGTTATCTTGGTGATCCTCTTCGGTATTATGGGATACATGACGGTAGTTGCTCCAGACTTGGTTTTCGGTGCGATTAAGGATGACTTTGGTTGGCAAGGCATTCAGTTTTGCTTCGTCGTGATCCTCTTGGGTATTTTTTGGATCAGGCAAGTTACAAAGATTAGGACATAGTGAGACTAGTTGTTTAACGGAACATTTTGTTGAGTTAACGTGGAAACAAAAACAATATTAATACTAGTTGCGGTTACCTTAGCACTGGTTTCAGGGGTGGTAGTCTTATTGTACTTTCTGAAGTCTCGCAACGAGCCAAACTATCGCAGCATGATGGGGTCTTATGCCTCGAACGAAGAATCGACCGCTATGCGGATGAAGCTTCGAGAAGATAGAAGCGGCGAAGTTTTTCAGCAGATCAAAGAGCAGACCAAGAAGAAAGAATCGGGCGGGAAGAAGGCGTTGACCTTGGAACAGCGCTTATTCCAAGCTGGGATGACCAGCTCAAAGGATCAAGCTGAGTTTGCGCGTATTCGCTTTCTTTGTCCGATTATTGTTGCGCCTTTAGTTTGTATCGGCTTTTGGATTCCTTTGGGGACTCAATTCGGCTTAATCGGGTTAGTTTTGGGCGGATTAATAGGTATGCAAGTGCCCAACTCGATTCTAGATCGAAAAGTAGCCAAACGTCACGACGATATTATGTTCTATCTTCCACTGGTGATCGAGCAAATTGCAATCGGCGTGAGCAGCTCTTTAGATATCGGACCTTGCTTACAACGCATAGTGCAGATGGCAGATGAACGTGACACCCACAACTGTGTGACCGAGCTGGTTCGTCATGCTCAGAACTACATCAAATCAGGTGTTCCGTTTGAAGAGGCGATGGTCGAGACTGGGAAGGCCTCAGGTCACACAGAATTAAAGCATGCTTTTATGTATCTCTCTCAGGTCGCTAAGCACGGAGGAGAAATTACTAGGCAGCTCCAAGAACTCGCTGACTCTGTGAGTTCACAGCGTCAAACCTATATCGAAGGAAGAATCAAACGTCTCGAAATTGTGGCGACTGGTCCGGTGAGCTTGGTGTTCATGGGATTCTTGGTAATGCTGATGATTAGTTTCGGGGTACAATTGAAACAGGCCTTCTAAAGGTTGTTTAAAACGCTATGTAATTTGGGCGTGGATTTATTGCTATGCGATTCGGCAAAGGAAGCGATCTGATCCTGGCGCTATTCGTGGTAGCGATAGTGGGACTGCTGCTTGTCTCCGTCCCCAGCGAACTGCTAGACGTTCTTCTAGTGGTTAATATTGCAGTCTCCTTATTGCTGCTTCTTGTCGCGCTATACTCCTCCAATGCACTGACGCTATTTGCCTTCCCCTCGTTATTACTCTTAACCACACTTTTTAGATTGTCGCTTAACGTTGCCTCAACCCGATTGATTCTGCTTGATGGATATGCGGGAGAAGTAATTCAGTCTTTCGGAATGTTTTTGGTGCGCGGTGAGGTGATTGTTGGACTTTTGATCTTTTCAATTATTACCGTGGTAAACTTCGTCGTGATTACCAGAGGTTCCGGCCGGGTTGCGGAAGTGAGCGCACGCTTTGCTCTGGATGCTTTACCAGGCAAGCAGATGGCCATAGATTCAGATATGAGAGCAGGGCTAATCTCTGCCGAAGAAGCCAATCGACGCAGGGAAGATCTCAAACGCGAATCTCAGTTGTACGGTGCTATGGACGGTGCGATGAAATTTGTCCAAGGTGACGTCGTAGCGGGAATTTTTATTCTATTCATAAATATAATTGGAGGAATTTATTTGGGTGTCTCGCGCGGGCTGGGATTCGCCGAGGCGGTGCAAACTTATACCATTTTAACGATAGGCGACGGCCTGGTAACACAGGTGCCAGCCCTTTTGGTGTCGATTTGTGCTGGTATTATCGTCACGCGCGTATCATCGGGAGAGCAATCTACCCTTGGTAGAGACGTAAGCAGTCAGTTATTCACGCGACCGGCATCGCTGTTTTTTGCGGCCACACTCCTCCTACTAATAGGCCTCCTTCCGGGATTACCCTTATTTGCTTTTTGGTCCGTGGCCGCCATATTCGCTGTGGTTGGGATTCTATCTCGGAGAAATCTTGCGCTCGCTGATGGAAGTGGAACGCCAGGAACGCCAGTGTTTGTGACTGTCGGATCACCTGCTGTGTTGCAGCTGCCAGCCGGACAAGCGTCGGCAGAAAAAACCCCTTTGATCATCCCCTTTGATTCCGCCGTGCTCCATAAGTTGTATTCCCTCAACCAGGAGCCCCACGATCGTTGGTGGAGGG
>CAZJXY010000487.1:0-3067 GCA_964549925.1 uncultured Bdellovibrionales bacterium
CGATTAAGGTTACGATCGAGTTAAAGAGAATCAAGGTAAAAGAAAGACTGCTTACGCAAAATGTTCGTATATCCTCAACAATCCGTTGATCTGGGTTATCAATTTCAGAGAGTAGAGTCACATTGTAAAAGGCTTTATTAGCGAAGTAAGTATCAAGGAGCTTTTTGCTCATGGTCTCCCGCCAAAAGAGTCCGAAGCGCTCCTCAGTGTACCGATAGAAAACAGCCACCGTAGTAAGTGCAGCAAATATCATTAGGTAAAAATATAGTTCGTGAATGAACTTATCTTGATCTCTTACTAGTAATGCGTTGGTGAAATCCCGATCGATATAGCTCCTCTGGACGTTAAGGAAGCTAATCGTAAGAGCACACCCAATCAATATTAAGAGGAGAATTAACGCCTTCCAACGAGCCTCCGATTTTAAGAAGAGCTTAACCAGCGTGGTGAACTGGATTACGGTCTGTTTATCAAATTTGTACACTGATTATAGCCCTATCTACTTATTATTATATCCAATACAAAACCCGAGGAAGAATACTTACTATACAGCAGAAGAAAGTGTGCCAGTGTTTTGCTTTACGTTACGCTGATAATCCTCCCAAGCTATGGCAAACGGACCACCACGCTTTATCAGCTCGTCAAATTTACCATCCTCGAGCAATCGCCCTTCATGAATGTACAACACTCGATCAAATAACGGCACGATATTTAACCTATGACAGGCGGTAATAACGGTACGGTCCGAGAAATGCTGGATAATTTCCAAAAAGATCTGTTTCTCAGTCAGGGGGTCGAGCGACGAAGTAGGTTCATCGAGAAGGATAAATTTACGGTTTTTAGCGCGCAATAATCCTCGAATTAGAGCGACACGTTGTTTCTGACCTACCGATAGATTAAGTCCCTTTTCAGCCAGATTGGTGTTCCAACCGTCCTTTAATTGCCCCAGTAACTGTTCCAGCCTACCCACCCTTACAAAATTTTCGAGTTCCTTCTCCGGAAAGGACTCATCGATGGTAATATTGTAGCGAAAAGAATCGGCGAATATCTCTGGCTCCTGAGGAATCAGTAAGGTCTCTTTGCTAACGCTAGAAATCGGCGCTTCAAGTTTTCCATCAACCGTTAAGACCCCGTGTTCACTCTCTAACATACCTGCTAAAATTTTAAGGAAAGTTGACTTACCGCCGCCGCTCGGTCCGACCAGCGCGATCTTCTCTCCGGTCTTTAGCGCCAGAGAGATATTCTTAACCCCACCGGATTGATCGCGGCCGTATGAATAACACAGGTCTTTGATCTCAAGCCTTTGCCAATCATTTGGAAGCGGGGATACGGAAGATGGTGGCACAATGCTCTTTTGACCATCTAGAATTCGTGATGCGTCTTCATAGGCAGTACTCGCCTCTATGATAGCGCTGTAATATCCAGTGAATGAACCGATTGCTTGAAAGACCCGGTCTAGATAATTTAGAAGAACATAGACTTGTGCGATATCAAAAGCCTTAGTCGGGAAGGTATGAGTGTAAAAGTAAATTAGCAGCGAACTGCCAATGACTAAAGAGTAACCGATTCCGACGCTACCCCATTTAAGCTCCCCATATTTGGCAATCTTTCCAATATAGCGTGCACCCTCAGCTTTTTGCTTTTCGATCGAATGCTTGGCGTGTCTCTCTAAATTTAATGTCTTAACAGTTACGATGTTAAAAAACTGATCAACTAGCAGTCGATTGACTTTATCGTTAAACGCATTGTTTTTTCGAATTCGATTAACTAGACGCTTATTGAATAGAATCATCAAGCCAACGCTGACGGCGCTCATCAAGAGCACATTAAAAGCCACTAAAGAATCCAGTGTAATAATTGCAATTCCGGCAAAAACGGTTTTTACCACCCCCTCGATCACTTGCCATACGTATGTACCGATGCATCCCTCGATTGCTCCCGCTGATCTATGCAGCTTACTCAAGCTATCACCGGAGTGGTGTCGAACGTGCCAGCTAAGAGGGTAATCAACCAGCGCCGAAAATATCTTATTTAACGCCTGCATCCTGGCCGAGTAGGCTACACGAATCTGTTGGTATCGGGCGTAGTGATGAAAGAAGATGTGCAGGAACTTAAGGCCTACAAAGACCGATAGTCCCCAGCAGGCTTGCTGAAAAGCAACCTCGGTAAATCCTTGGGTAACAAAGATTCCGAGAATGTAACCAATCGCCCAAGGAGTGAGAAGATCGAGGGTATAGGCCAAGGTAAAGAGAATCACAAACGAGAAAAAACGAGCGCGTTCACCAGAAGTCGCGTCCCAGGATGCCCATAACAGAGATTTTATGGCGCTACTTTGGGAGGAATTAGTTGAAGATGAGTCGGCTACTGTATTCACAATCGGCTAAGAATAGACATACATGACTTGATCGTCTATATCGTTACTTTGCTTCGCTAACACATTGAAATCATTAGCTTTTAATCATACTCAGTCACTTTTTGCGATCTCGAACAACTTACTCAACGATTGATGATCATTAAAGAAAAATACTTTCGCTGTTTTTTCTTTCCCCAGATAATGGGCTTTAATTGAATTTCGAGGTAGTATTCCGCGCCTTGCGAAGCCATGAAATGGGTCGTGGCGCCTTTTTAAAATAACATACATTATTTGCCGTCTTTGGAGGCTTTATACAGATGTACTCAGGTTTATTCTCTCTCTCATTTTGGCAATGGGCAGTCATTACTCTAATTGTTACCCATATAACCTGTGCCAGCGTTACGATCTATCTGCACCGTTATTCAGCACATAGATCGTTGGAGTTACACCCGATCGCTAGTCATTTCTTCCGCTTCTGGTTGTGGCTCACCACGGGAATGGTCACTAAGGAATGGACCGCTGTTCATCGTAAACACCATGCCACCGCGGAAACAGAAGAAGATCCGCATAGTCCGATGGTCTACGGGATATGGAGAGTTCTATTCTTAGGCGTTGGATTATACCAAAAGGAAACTAAAAAGGAGGAGACTCTTAGGACTTTTGGTCGTGGTTGTCCTGAGGATTGGATCGAGCGAAACGTCTACACACCGTATCATT
>CAZJXY010000488.1:0-3047 GCA_964549925.1 uncultured Bdellovibrionales bacterium
TCTAGTGCTCCGGGAGGCTTGCTGCCTTGGATTGCTGAGAAACTGGCACTTGTGACCCCATTTTTTAACTGTACTAGATCTTTATACTTGGCTGTAACTTCGGCTACGGGACCAGGGGCGCTAACCACTACATCTAAAAGGATGGCGTGTGAGTCTCCGGAATAAAAGGCTGGAACGATAATCTGAATTCCATCCTCGTCGTCACCGCGATCAGCTTCTATCCCTAAGTTTCTAGCCATCCGCTGATCGATACTCTTTTCACTTTCCTTCACTCGCGCTGCCTGCCCGGCATCCAGATTGTATGACCCAAGCACATCTACCAATTTTACATTTGGCGCTAACTTGATACGAAGCCTAATCGCGCGAGCCACTACACGCGCTACACTTGAAAGCTCGCGATCAATTAGTGTCTGAGCTTCAGAACTATTGGTTAAAAAGCGCCGATTTCCTTCCCCGGCCAGGGTGATCTGATCTATCTCTTTTTGCGGCGCATTATTAGAAACGGCTACTACACTCACCGGAACGCCACTAACTGCGCTTTCATGCGCGCGCCTGGTAAGGCTAGGCAGCGAATCTGCAACCGATTGATTGGTGACAAAAATTACGGCACTGCTTCCGAGTGGAGCATTGGGATCACTTACTACCTTAGCGCTCTCGATCGCGCGTTCAAAGGCTTCAACAACTGATAAGTTTTCTACTTCTGGGCCCTGCTTATCACCAAAAAGCTCGCTCAATGCTACTGAAACAGTGCCGTGTCTAAATTCTCCGGCCGGAATCACTGTCCCTCCTGGGCGTCCCGCAACAGTTAAACTAAAGCGGTCCCCTGCTTGGCGCGACTTTTCAAGCGCGCCAATTACTGCTTCGTACTTAGCCTTATCCTCAGTATTTAGTTCCCCCCTAAGATCTAATACTAAAGCCAGATTCATAACCGGCCTTGCGCCGCTTTGGCGTTTTGTGGCTTGCAGCCCTACTTGCAGCAACATACGCGTTGGCTTTTCAATTGTAACCTTATCTGCATGCAGGAACACACCCAGAGCCGCGTTTTCAGGCAGATCAAAAGGCTGGAATGTTTGCCGAGCTAAGCTTTCAAGTCTAAGCGGGCTGCTTAGGTGCGTTTCTAAAAGTTTTCTATCCTCAGCGGATATCTCGCGTGAAAGCCTAATAAAATTCGGATCACCTGGGATATAGGTGTTGGCCCAGTAACCTTTGGCTTGTTTAAAGTTTAACTGCTCCACGGAAGCACTTCCACCTAGAAAGCGAGATAAGATATCCTCGTGCAAAGCTGGCGACTGCGGTGATGGGGAGATAGGCTTTAGGAGAGCTAACTTTCCACCAGATGGTGCACTTTGGCTGTTAGACAGAGCGGCACTCTTTTGTTGTCGGTATTTTTCCTCGTCGGCATCCTTAGAATCTCTGGCACGCTCTTCGTCTAAAAGAGTCCCATCATATTCTAATTCGCCCTCAGCAAATTCATTTCTACGCTGGTCGTTCTTTAGATTCTCCACTTTAGCATAAAGCTTGTCTCCTAAATCCGAATGATTAGCCGCATGCTCTGGCTTATTAGCCTGGCTAGCCTGTCCCTGACTAATTTCCTCCGGGCTCTTTAACTTAGCGGGAGCATCTCCTGCAAATAGATCAAAAAATCGGCTGGTAAAGGGAGCTATACGCGTATCATTGTAAGCGCCTAAATCTTGACCTTTAAAATATGGGGGATAATCGTCGTCGTCGATATTTTGATCATTAAAGAATGTTGCAGTCGTACTTCTAAGTATGAAGCAAGTGAGAGAAAGGGTGGCAAAGGACGCAGCTAGCGGATAGCGTCTTAAAACAGTAAGGACCACCGCCACAAGCGCCGCTAAAAGCATCATCAGCGCTCCAAAACCTCCTTCTATATACATGAATGAGTAAGCTATACTCTGGAAGCCATCCCCGACCACGAGCCAGATTATAATTATCAAGAATATGATCCAGGGGATGATAAACTGAAGCAGCGCACTTTTAGCCAAACTCACCCCCGTTGCAGGAGCTTTGCTTTGCGCTACTTGTGGGGCTTCTTCCGCAACTTTACTCAAAACCATGCCGATCAGACCAGGAGAAGCGTCATAAGTTCGAAGCTCTGAGACCCCAGCTTGAAGCTCTTGAAAGGCCAGGGAAAATTCTTTGCATTCCTCACAGTCAGCGAGGTGGCGCTTTAGTTCGGGATCTGATTCTAGGAGAGACGCTTGATCTTCCGTCAGGATTGTATGTAACTCTTCACATAAGTTCTTCATGATGAAACCTCTCGTTTCATTTTCGCACGTCTAGCGATTAACGATTTTGTAAGAGAAATTCGTGCGCGACGAAGATGGGTCTTAACTGTATTAACGGGGATATTTACAGCCTGGGCAACATCTTTCTGCTCCAAACCCTTGACACAACAAAGTAAAACTATTTCGCGCTGCTCGAGCGGAAGTTTTCTAATTTCTGCTTCTATCCAATTTTTTGTCTCTCTGCCAATCTGCAGCTCCTCGGCGCTGCTTTGCTCGGAAAGACGTTCGCTCACTTCCGCATCCAAGCTTACCTTGTCACTTTTGATCCGCCTTAAATGTGTTCGCACGGTATTTACCACGATTGTGAAAACCCACGGTCTTAATGGATAGCTTGGATCGTATTTTGAGGCGTTTCTATGGATCTTAAGAAAAATCTCCTGGAAGAGATCGTCTCTTACGCTGCGATCAAATCCTGAACGTGCCAGGTAGGAGTAAATCTCAACGCGAAGAAGGGAAACCAATTCGGCAAAAGCTTGAGCATGACCATTTAGGTGACGCGCTATGAGCTTACGCTCATCTTGCTCCGCTTGCGGGGGCTTTCCCTCTTTCAATCGAAAATCCTCATAGGCAACCTTAGCTATCACACTAAGGAAGTACGAGAGAGAATAAGACCAGGTTTCAAAATACTGAGAAATGTAATGATAATAGCGATTTAAGCGATCCCCACATTTTTCCCAGAGACCTCGTGTAACGTTAAATCATTTAAAGTATATCTGTCGAAGTGATTAAAATGTCTGA
>CAZJXY010000489.1:0-3046 GCA_964549925.1 uncultured Bdellovibrionales bacterium
TTAAGGTCTTCAGAAACACCTTTGTATGTTGCAATAACCTCCCAGACCTCAATGCAAGTAAGGAGCATGCCCGTGATATACCGGAGAAATTAGTCAAAAAATTTTATTGATATATAAATGAAAAAAAGTAATATGAATTAATTACAGAATGCATAAGGAGAAAAATCGTGTCTCACATTAAGTCCTTCTTTCGTATTGGCCGTACCTTCGACTCCTGGTCATGGCCGGCTCGTGTAATCGTCATCGGCTGCATTTTGATTGCCCTTTATGCGGGCATAGGCTTTTTACTCTTGCCGCCGATGATTAAGCCCCGGTTGGTAAAAGCAATTGCAGATCGTACGGGACGGCATGTAGAACTCGCCGAACTGCAGGTAAATCCATTTGCCTTGTCAACTACCCTGCAAAAGTTTGAGATGCAGGAACGGGATGGCAACCGGTTCATTGGTTTTGATGAGCTCTACGTAAATTTCCAGATAAGTTCTCTGTTTCGCCGGACATACACCTTTGCTCAGCTTCACCTCACGGCTCCCTATGCGTGCGTCAAAATAGTGAAGGACAAAACGTTCAATTTCCAGGACCTTCTGGCAGTTAACAAAGAAAAAGGCACAAGGCAACACGGAACCATGGTTCCGCTGCTCATTCAACAGCTTATCGTTGACCGTGGGCAGGCTATTTTCGAGGATCATAGCCGGACAACTCCTTTCAAAGAGCAGATAAATGACGTAAGCTTTTCACTGAAGAATTTTACGACACAACCCAATCGCGAAGGTCTGTATGAGTTCGAGGCTACCACAGACCATGGTGAAGCGCTGAAATATCGTGGCAATATTAGCATGTCTCCACGGTACTCAAAAGGGAGTCTGGAGCTTTCCGGAATTAAGCTAAGAAGCCTGTGGTCGTATCTGCAGGAGCAGCTTCATTTCGAGATAGCGGGTGGTGAATTGGATATAAGCGGAGATTACGAATTCGATGGCGCCGGTGAAAAGCCGCGCATTCTGGTAAAAAATGGAAATATAAATGTTCGGTCTCTTACCGTTGTGCAGAAGGAAGGTAAAGAGGAAGTTATTAGCTTGCCGCGTCTTGCGATGAGTGGTGCGGACATTGATTATGAAAAGAGACAATTAACCGTCGCCCGTATTCAGAGCGATTCATCGAAAATCAACGGCAGAAGGAATGAGGATGGGAGTATCAGCCTGCTGACGATGTTCCGGCCAAAACCGGTCGAAGGTTCAGGGAAGACACAATCTCAGGGGCAAGAAAAGTCTGATGCCTGGCACGTTACGATCGGTGCGATTGAGATAGCAGATTACGCATTCCATATGGAAGACCATAGCACAAAACCTATCGCACACCTTGAGGTATCACCGGTTAACATGAAGCTTGAGGATGTTCAGATCGGTGCACCTGGCCCGGCACGTATTGAATTGCAGGCAGGTTTAAATCAGACAGGAACAATTCGTGTTGCCGGAAAGGTAGCGTTCGACTCTCTTTCGTCGGAGTTAGACATGCAACTCTCCAAAGTGGCGCTCCGGCCGTTTCAGCCCTATGTTAACCAGTTCGCCAAGCTTGTAATCGAGGATGGCGCGGTTTCAATGAATGGCCACGTCAACTATGTACCATCCGCTGGATCGTCAGGCATTGGCTTCCTAGGTAATATTGCAATTGAGTCGGCTCGCGTTACGGATCCGGTACTCGAAGAGGATATTCTTCGATGCGAACGGCTTGATTTTGAAGAGGTAAAATACCAGAAAAATCCTGACTCGCTGACGATGAAAGAAATTATTGCCCGTGGTCTCTACACGCGTATTATTGTAGGACCTGATCGTACCACGAATATACAACAGATACTGGTGAAAGACAATCAGGCGCCGGTGAACCAGGGCAGTCAGCAAGCCGGAGGTACGCAGTTGCCTATCCGGATTGACCAGGTAAGCGTGATAGATAGTTCGATGAACTTTGCGGATCTCTCCCTTACGCCCAGGTTTGCTACTGGCATCCAGAATCTCAACGGTACGGTAAAAGGGCTTTCTTCCGAACAGCTTGCACGTGCTGATATCGATTTGAAGGGCCAGGTCGATAAATACGCCCCGGTTTTCATTCAGGGGAAGATCAATCCGCTCAGCGGACAGGCGTTTACTGACATTGTCATGAATTTCCATGGAATTGATCTTACGACCTTTACTCCGTATTCAGGGAGGTTTGCCGGGTACAAAATAGAAAAGGGAAAACTCACGCTTGAATTGCACTATAAGCTTTCTGAGAAAATTCTTATCGGTGAAAACCATGTCGTTATGGATCAGTTTACCCTGGGAGAAAGGGTAGAAGGCCAGGATGCCACCAAATTGCCTGTCCGTCTTGCAATCGCAATACTTAAAGATTCCCGCGGCATAATCGATATCAATCTGCCGGTACGTGGCGATTTAAATGACCCTGAGTTTAGCCTTGCCCCATTGATTCTGAAAGCGTTCGTTGGCCTTATTGTGAAGGCTGCAACGGCGCCGTTCAAAATGCTTGGAGCCTTGGTGGGAGGTGAAGGCGAAGAACTGGGATTTATAAGTTTTGCACCCGGCTCCAGTTCGCTAAGTCAGGAGCAACAAGAAAAGCTTGCCAAACTAGCCAAAGCGCTCGGCAATAGACCGCAACTCACGCTTGATTTGCGAGGCACCGCGGTGGAGGCTGCGGATCGTCTTGCCCTTGCAGAGCGGGCTGTCATGGCGCGCGTTCGCATGCAAGCGGCTACTCCTTCAGAAAGTCCTCTTACCGAAGATGAACAAAAACGACTGCTCAAGCTCTACCGCGAGACCTTTAAAAAGGAAGATCCCCGTGACCTGGTATCACCAACCGATGAAAAGGGAGCGAAGCTGCCTCGTGATGCATATAAGACTGCTGTAGCAGAAGCATCCAGAAGGCGGCTGGTCGAGAATTATCCCATTTCCGACGATGATTTACGCATCCTTGCGCATGAGAGGGCGGTATCGGTGAAGGATTATATGATACATCTTGGCAGCATAGGAGAACCTCGTATCTTCCTCCTTGGCGCTGATAT
>CAZJXY010000490.1:0-3037 GCA_964549925.1 uncultured Bdellovibrionales bacterium
CCCTTTCGGCCGCTTCGCGTTGCAGGAGTCTCCCAAGTAGGATTAGAAAAACCAAGACGGAGATCGAGTCATAGTAAACAGTCTCGCTTTGCTTAAATAAATTTAACGTGCTGGCAAAAAATCCGAGCAACACCCCCAGAGATAACGGCAGATCAATGTGTATCGTGCGGTGCCGAAGTCCGAAAAAAGCAGCACGATACAGCGGAATGGCACAATAAAAGACTGCGGGGACCGCCAAAGCAGCGCTCAAGTAAAGGAACAGTACCTTTACGTAATGATCTTCAGGGCTAAAACCGCCTGCATACAGGGCCACGGCCAACATCATTGAATTTGCAGCACAGAGGAACGACACTCCGAGTCTGCGTATTTCACGCCGCCTTTCAGTCTGCCGCAATAATAGGTTGGACTGCTCCTCAAATGGATGCGGTGAATAGCCCACCGAATTTAAGAACTCAGCGATCTGAGACGCTTTAATAATTCTCGGATCGAAGCAAATAGTGACTAGCGACTTCGGAAAATTGACGCGCGCGGATTTTACTCCGGAAAGAAAAGTCATTTTCTCGATTAACCAAACGCAAGCTGCGCAGTGCACCCCCTCAAGATACAAGGATATTTGAGCATCACTTCCAAACGAAATAACGTAGCGCTTGGTGAAATCATCAGAGTCGAAATGGGAGAATCCGGATCTTGAAACCTTGGCGGGGTTGTTTTTAAAGGTATTTTTCTCCTTGAGTGAGTAGAATTTTGCAAAACCTAGCCGATGGATCACTTCATACGCGGTCTCGCATCCGGAGCAGCAAAAGTCCGCAGAGGATGCGTCAGATTTGAGCCCTGGAACAGCTAATCCGCAGTGGAAGCATCGATTACTCTCAATATTTGCGGCTAGTTGCTGCGCCATCTCGAATTAGAATATAAAAAAACGTGACCTTCGGTGCCATCCTTATAGCAAGTATTCTAGGAAGCCTCCATTGCGTTGGAATGTGTGGCGGGTTTGCGCTTTATTGTGCTAGCTCACCTAGAGGAGGAGCGTACTACCATCTCGGACGACTGATGACTTACTTGGCGCTTGGCGCTAGCGCAGGGTATTTAGGTTCCCGAATCGACTCTTCGACTGAAGCGCTGTTGGGGATTCAGAAAGTTACGGCCGTAGTGTTAGGTATTCTCTTGATTCTTTGGGGAAGCCTGAAACTTAGCGGAAAGAGTTTCGCTTTGGCACGAGATTCAAAATTACCGCGGCGCGCCGCTGCTCTTTATCAAAGAATTTTTACAAGATTCGAAAAGGTTCCTCACTCAATCAGGTCTTGGATCGTAGGTCTCTTATCCACCCTACTCCCTTGTGCTTGGCTATATGCCTTTGTGGCTATAGCTCTCGGCAGTGGCGGGGCACTATTGGGGGCAGCTATGATGGGCGCCTTTTGGTTGGGAACACTTCCGACTTTACTCACGATTGGCGGTGTAGGAAGATTTCTTTTTGACCGATTAGGGCGTTTTGCCCCACTCTTGAGCGCAGTGTTGATAATTCTTGCAGGGGTGGCGTCGATTACCGTCCATTTTGCGCACTCACACCATACTCATACCTCAGTAGAGAAGCACCACTGAGGTTCATTTTACCCCTTGTGGGAAATCAGTCTAATTGCTACCAGGTACTTGAAGTTTAAGTAGCTTTAAGTGGAGTAGTTTATGCGCAAGTTTCTTCCCTTTTTGGTCGTGTTCGCGCCGATATTCTTCAGTTTATCCTTGGCGTCAGCGCTCAATCTCGATGATTTTTCCGGTAACGGTGAGGCCTACGCTCAAGGAACAGGCAACTCCGCTACTGTGGCAGTGAGTTCCCCGTTTTGTTTCGGTGGAGCTCGAACCTTAAAGTCTAACGTAACCTCAGCTCCTGCGCCACAACTAGGCGTTTCCTTGGCCACAGCTTCCGGCCTGCTTGCATTCTCTCAGGACGCCGGTACATCAGGCGGGGCGGAGGTAATCTACGATGGGGATACAAACACCGGTACCTTTAACAAAACCGGATTGGGTGGGATTAATTTACTTGAAGACGGATCTTCAGCGTTTATCCTAACTCTGCTCGGGGTAGATCCTCCGGCAACTCTAAGAGTCTCAGTTTACGATGCGTCTGATGTGGATAAAATTTCAGAAGCAACAGTGGTGCTAAACTCTTTTATAGCTTCGGCCACGCCACTTGAGATTCAATACGCCAATTTCTTACCGGTTGGTGCAAATGGCGCTGCAAATTTCGCAAACGTGGGGGCAATTCGTCTTGTGATTCAAGAGAACTCTGATCAGCCCGATATTGTTGCCGATAGCTTAAATACTAACGGTGAGTGCGACGAGATCCCTGTCGGCGGACAGAGCGTATATGATGAATGCGGGGTGTGCGGCGGTGATAATTCAAGCTGCGCCGGATGTGACGGAGTTCCAAACAGCGGCCTAGTCTTCGACGAATGCGGAGTGTGCGGCGGGAATAATTCAAGCTGTTCTGGCTGCGATGGTAACCCGAATAGCGGACTCACTTTCGATGTCTGTGGAGTTTGCGGCGGCAATGGCACTTCCTGCCTCGGATGCGACGGCGTGCCAAACAGCGGCAAAGTCCTGGATCAATGCGGCGTATGTGACGGTGATGGGAAGAGCTGCTTTAATTGTAAGGAAGACGACCAATTCGAGGATTTGGCCGCATTAGACAACTCAGCCAAGGTGATGGAGCGGATTATTGATAATATTCATGAGCGTCTTCTGATCGTCAAGCCCACTGCTGCAAACAAGCAGTACGTTCTTGAGACAGATGAGATCGTACACGATCTGCAAATTCGGAACTGGACCTTATCGTGGACCCTTCCGATTAAGGTAATTGATTGTGACGTTAATCAGTTCTGCTTTACCGCCAGTAACCTCCCAATTTTAGACGAATATCGAGTGCATAACCTCGAGATGTACAACATCGGGAAGAAAGGCTTAAAAAAGATCAAGAATATCGTCGGGGCTGAGCGTGGAATCGATAAGAAAGCTCGCCGAAACCTAGACAAGCAGTATCGCT
>CAZJXY010000491.1:0-3026 GCA_964549925.1 uncultured Bdellovibrionales bacterium
TCAATGAACATTGCCCGATAACTGCCTGCAACAGATTGTTGAAGTTGTGCGCGACGCCGGCAGCAAAAAGACCAGCCATTCTCATCTTCTCTGCCTCTGCTACCCGCTTCTCGTAACGTCGGGCGATAAATGCATAACCTATCTCGCCAGCCATATTGCTCAATATTGAAAGTTTGCCATCGGCGAAAAATCCCGATGGAACCGAGGGCTCGATCACGAGCACCCCCACTACCTGACCTAAAGAAACCATTGGCACAATCACAAATGGACCAGGATTCAAGCGCTTCAACATGCGATGCAACATACCACAGTCGGGATTATCTTCCGGTTTAACCACGATCGCTTGTTTTGTTCGAATAGCCTGGTCCAGCGAGTCGTGACGTTGCTGCAGCTCGATTTGCAGCTCTGATACACGCTTACGCATACCCGGACCAAACCCGCCCTTTCCAACTAGGTGAGTCCCCTGCTCATTTATCACTCCCAGCCAGATTCGTTTGCAGGCGAGTTCTTGATGCAAAATTGCAAAGGCGCGCTCGGCAATTTCGGTGTGACTAAAGTGCCTCGTCAACTCATGACTGATTCGATACAACGCCGAAACCGATTTTGCCTGCTTGCGCTGGTTCGAGTAAAGGTTGGCCTGATGTACAGCTAAAGCTATCTGATTTGCAGCAGCGCCAACTAGCTCAAAATCTTCGGTCGTATACGCCTCGCTCTTCTTCCTAAACAGGGCCACGGCGCCTAGCGCGTTATCCTCCGACAAAAGCGGCATAACAACAGTCGCGTGCAAACCTTCCTGATGCGCCAATTTTACTACGGCACGAGAGTCCTGTTGAATATCTTCGATCAGAAGCCCTTGCCGATGCTCTACGGCGAACCTCACTAGTGAAGGGCCATTGACTGTGCGCTCTACGTCTTCAACATAGTCCTGGGACACTCCCTGAGCGGCAACGAGTTCAAGGATTCCTGACTTCTTATCGTAAAGTAAAGCAATGCCGCAGTCTGAACTGGTAGCTTCTACTAATGCCCGGAGCCCCTTTAGGCAAACGATTGAAGGGTCAAGGTTAAGCTGCAGCGCGCGCGAGACCTGATATAGTGCCTCAATCCGTTTGGCATAATCATCCAGCCTTTGCTTTTCATTGATCGCAGATTCTAGGTTGGATGGTGTACTAAGTGAGGCCGGGCCCTTTCCGGTACGATTTGAACCAAAAGCAAGTTTTAGGGCAAAGCCCGTGAGCTCGGCGATATGCGAGTAAAAGTAGCGGTCCGATTCTTCCCAGCGCCTAAAGCGCGAGCACTGATGAAACTCAACCCATCCTCTAACTGAAGAGGAATCAAAAAGCGGGGCGATCGCTACCGAATGGGTACCGGAGCGGCGCAAATAGTGGGTCAATTCGGGGTAGCGGTTGGAGCGCTCAACATCAGAGATAAAAATTGGAAGATCAACTTGTCTAGACCCACAGATTATACCGTGAGCTCCTCGACTCAGCGGAGAGTGATAAGCTGAATATTTCGGATTGGATTCAGCCGACGCATGTAAAATTGAATCATCCAAACAGTAACGAATTACCACTCGATCGAGAGAAAACAGATGTAGGGCTTGTCTTGCAGCCGTCTCAATAATAGCTTGAGGAGAGTCAAGCTGACTTATCGCTTCGACAAATTCTCTACTCTCTCCGAAGTTCATGCCTGAGTGCCTCGTCCTGAAAATAAGATGACGCGCGACCGCCTCACTCGAGAGATCAACTCCTGCATCACAAAGGCTCGATGCATCGCTTTTCTATGAGCCCTAAATAATGGGTCGCCCTCTTCGTCTTTTTGCTCCTTGAGTAACTCTTCACGATTCATCCAAAGCTGGCTGCGATATTCCCGTCGCCTTAATAAAAATTCCATAGCTCCAGTTAACAAAAGCGCCATACTAGAGAGACTGAAAAAGATTCCGATTGGTCGAATCAGATCCCCTGACATGAGATCAGGCGCCGTCAAATCATTACTAATCAACGTTTTGTAGGCGCACATAAAAATATACCCGTTCCCCACTAGCAATATTGCTACGCAAATAAACAATTTAAAGCCTGACCAAAATATTGAGCGTAAACCAGAGATGATTTTTCCCATCCCGTTAATCGGCGAGAGCCGAGATAACTTGCATGAGAGCAAGCCAAACCTCAAGACAAAACCGCGCTGAATTAGCTGGGCGAGGATTGCGATAGAGCCAAAGCTGAAGCAGACAATCCCGCCCAAATGCAATATTTCCTCTAACCAGCATGAAGCCAGCTGTACCGGGAACTTATATCCCTCAACCAAGGAGTAGTTTACCATCCCCTCGAACCTTACCCAACTACTCTTAAGCACGAAAAGAATTGAGCAGATCCCGGCTAACATACCAAAACTGTGGGAAATTTCCGGACAATTCAGAAACTGACCCTGATTGGCGGCTTTCTGCAGACGCTTTCGAGTTGGCTTATAGTTCTTCTCTCCTAAAGACATATACGACTGCTAGACAAGAAGGTGCCTTACCCAATTTTGATACAACACTATCACCTGACCAGCTAGATCGATCAGCACTCCCGATCGTATGCATAGAAAAACGACGGCAAAACCAACTAGAGTTTTTAACGCTACAACTTCGGCCGATATGTTCAATCGAGCAACTACCTTCCCCAAAAGCCCTACTGCAAAATCGATTGCTACCAATAAAAAACTTAGCGGTAGGAACAAAAGAAAGGTTTTGCGCAAAGCCAACAGAAGAATCTCCAGTAATCTAGATATCAAGATATCGAGCTCCTCAATTTGTAAACTGCCGGCTGGAGATTGCTCAAAGCTATAACTTAGGCCCTGCAATATGACTGGAAGGGATCCGGCCAGAACTAACATACTCCAGATAGCACTCCTAAAGATCACCCCAAGTGTAGGACTAAAGCTCGCTACCCCAGGGTCGGAAATTTCAGCGTTATTTTGACCCACACTAGTGCAAAAGAGCGCAGACCAGAGTCGTGCCATCTCTGCTACGAATAAAAGTGGAAGAC
>CAZJXY010000492.1:0-3025 GCA_964549925.1 uncultured Bdellovibrionales bacterium
CCCCCTCCGAATTTACCACAGCTTGAGCAGGATTTCTTTGAAGCGCTCAAACTATTTCCGTGGGAACAATCGTCTGACGCCGCCGTAAAGCTATATCACGGACCGATTGGATCTTTGATTTCTGTCAGATCTTGGACAAGAACCATGGACGCAGTTGGTGGAATCAAAGTTGTATCGACCAGAAATGAGCGTGTGAGACCTGAATTTAAAACCACCGACACAGCGGTTTCAATCAGAGCAAGAAGTGAGGCTGAATCGATAGGTGCTGGTGAGTCCCTACTAGTTGATCGACTCGGGATAGTGCGTGAAGGAGCATGGAGTAATTTTTTCTGGGTGAACGCGAACGGGGAGATCTTTACCCCCCAAAATGAGATACTTCCGGGGATTACCCGCCGAGTTATAACAGAACAATTCACTGTCACCCAACGCGATGTAAGCCTGATTGCAGTTCTGGAATCTGCCAAAGAAGCCTTCATTACCCAAGCAACACACGGAATAGTTCCGGTTATAGCGATAGATGATCAAGGCCTCGGTGATGGCACTCCGGGATTGGTTACCCGTAAGGTCCAAACCTTTTATGAGTCATTGGTAACATGCGGCGAACATACCAAGGCCAAATTTGGACACCTGGTCTGTAACTACAATCCAAGGTCACGAATTAGCGCAACCGCTACCCCTTCGCGCTCTACTTTGTAAGATCCGTCTTTTACTTGCTTTTTAATTGACTCAACCTTCTCTTTACGTTGGAGCTCACCATCCGGCTCTGCGATCTTTGAATTGACTGAACTACTTAAAACCACGGCATCGCTCCGAGTGGCTGCTTGCTGCAGGCGCACACTCTCGGTACCTTGAGCTTGGTTTTGAGTAGCTCCAGTATCGTTTTGATTTACTTCTGATGTATTAAGCTGCTTTCTGAAAGAAAGCGAGAAGTCACGTATTCGCATGACACACCTCGTCCTTGACAATTAACAGGGTTTCCATTCCGCTCTGGGCTTAAACCTTTTAAGCCCTAAGCACTCTCTTCGTTGCCGTTCCCTGGCCAAATGACGAGGAATCCTTTCCCCGATATCTTCCAATTCGACCTGCTCGGAAATTTTCTTAAGGGAAAAATGTTTACCATCCTAACTTATTGATTCTAGTGGTTTATTTTTATAGTATTGCGTGGTGAAACTGAAGATATGTTCGGTCGGAAAGGTCAAGGAGAGATACCTCTTAGAGGGTGAAGCTGAGTACAAAATGCGGCTTTCGCGCTACTCCAAGGTAGAACTAACAGAGTTTAAGGATGAGGGCTCCTTATTAGCTGCCATCTCGGCCAAGGGAGTTTCGATATTGCTGGATGAGGCTGGAGAGAGTTTCACATCAGTAAAATTTGCGCGATTGATCGAAAGGCAGATGGTTTCAGGTACACAGCTTCTTAATTTCGCGATCGGAGGATCGTCCGGCTGGAGCGAGAAGGTTCAAGGTGGATCCAGCCTAAAACTATCGCTTTCTGCCCTAACCTTTCCGCACCAAATGGTGCGTTTGATATTACTTGAACAGTTATATCGAGCCTTTACTATCATTCGAGGCGAGCCCTACCACAAGCAATAGGCACAATTAGAACCGATTTTGTATAGATTGATCTTAACTGACTTCTCAGCTACCATTTAACATCCATGTCAAAGATAAAAAAATTCACTGGGGCTCATATAAGAAAGATCACCGGTGGCAAAGACCCGATCAGACTGGTTGAGGAGTTCATCATGCGCCGCGGTTTTGACCCGGATAAGTGCATGAAAGAAAAAACCCAGGACAGCTCTCGTTGGATGGTCCCTCTCTCTGAGGGTGAGGACTTGGAGGTTTTGGTTGAGGGGATGACACGTCACCCGGAAACAACCATCTATATGGGCGTAAACGTTGCTACAGTCCCGGTACGCGGCGTGCACGAGATGGTCACAGCCGCCTTGGAAATTGCTGACGGCTTAGTCGGGATCAAGGTGAGCTTGGTCGGGCACTACTTGGTGTTAAGCTCTAGTCTTTCGGCTGCAGGGCTTACAGTCGAAGATCTCGACTATAACTTCGAGATCATCGGAGCTCAAAAGACTTGGTTTCGGGAAGCCCTTGCCGACGAGCTCGGCTGGGAAGAGCTTCCCGAGGCAAGTTGATACCAAGCGCCTATTTTCCGCCGGGTGGCAGTGCTCCGCCGGTCGGGTTAGTAGCGTTCATGTTAGCTACAAGCGGCATCCCCAAATTTCCGCTAGGTATGTAAACAACTGTATGATTCGGTGAGTTTACACTCGCCGCCTGCGCCTTAATTGCTTCATATTGAATGTACTCCGGGGTCAGGCTGCTCTTTATCGCTTCCATAGCACGTGCGATCCCTTTCGCTTCTTCTTCGCGAATTTCTGCCTGCTTCATGGTAATTCGCTTCTCGGTATCCATCCTCTCTTCCCGTTGCAGTGCCGAAACTTTTGAAGCTATCTCATTAGCCACATCTTCGGGAAATTGAATATTGGAGACTGAGACACTTAGAATTTCAAACGGACTATCCTTAGTGAAAGCTGTAATATCTCGGAAGACCTCCTCACCAATTTTCTTTACATTTTGATTCAATTGAAAGGCGTCCTCGCGCTGCACGGCGTCAAGTGCCATGGCAACAAATGGTTTTTTCACGAAATGATTGTAAGCGTCCTCCTCAAGTTGTCCGACCGCTTCACCGCCAGCGATGGTAGAGTACTTCTCGACAAAATCTTGTACTTTATCGGCCCTAATACGCCAGGTAGAGGCAAGTCTAAAGCCAACTTTGAGTTGATTTTTCGTAATCACAGGATTTGAATGCAGATCGAAGGTCTCTTCAAATGTAAATGGGGTAACGGATACATTTACGCCCTCATACCTCCAGTGCATTCCTGTGCTGGCCGGCCCAGTCTGCGTATTTACAAAATGCGCCTCTCCAAAGATTGGTTTTTGAGTGATGTATCCGACGTACCCTCCGGGTGTTTGAACGTTTTCCGAATTGGTCAGCCAAACACCCCCTCCCACCACA
>CAZJXY010000493.1:0-3021 GCA_964549925.1 uncultured Bdellovibrionales bacterium
GAATCCCTCTCTCTCCGAGCAACCCCGCCGCTTGGCTAACGCCAAGACGGCTGGCCCTGAAAGGGGCGTGAGAGAGGGATTCGAACCAGTGCGAGCGAAGGCGAGCACAGGAAATGGGGCGAATCCCTTCAGGGATTTCGGCGAAGCCGTAAATCCCTCTCTCTCCGATTGGGGCAGAGTCGAACCGATTGTTTCCGCACTTAAACGAGCCTCTAACGTCCGATCATGAACCAAATTACCTACCCAGATTTCTCCAAAGTCGACATCCGTGTGGGTCGAGTCATAGACGCCCAAGATTCCCCAAAAGCAAAAAAACCGGCCTACAAATTACGCATCGATTTTGGCCCGCTTGGCATTAAACAAAGCAGCGCCCAAATCACTACGTTTTACAAAAAGGAAGATCTTTTGAATAAATTAATCCTTGCCGTGGTAAACTTTCCACCGAAACAGATCGCCGATTTTCAATCTGAAGTCCTAGTTTTAGGCGCTCTAGACGCAGAAAACCAAGTTATTCTCGTGCACCCAGAGCGCGACGTACCGCTTGGAGCTAAAATCGCATGAGTCAGAGCTGCCCCAACCCTGAAAAGTGCGGATCTTGCGGATGGTCGCACATCCCATATGAGAAGCAGCTAGCGCAGAAACTCTCTGAGATTAACGGATCATTTCGGATTAAAGAGCTTGATCTTGAGTGCAAAAAGATTCTTCCCTCACCAAAAGTCGCTCACTACCGAAACCGCATGGATTTTACGATTAACTTCGAAGGTAAAGTGGGGCTTCGAGAGAAAGGGAAGTGGTGGAGCGTGATCGATAACCACACCTGCTTTATCTCAACAGAAGAGATCGAAAGAGTGTTTAAGCCTACACGAGAGTGGGTTAGAAACGCCGATATCTCCTTCTACGACCGAAAAGCGCATACGGGGTTACTCCGCTATGCGGTGATCCGCTCCACCTCACTTGGCCAAACGATGCTAACGATAGTTTCAAGCGCTCCAGGGAGCGAAGCTGAGATTGCTCAGTTAAACGGCAAACTGCGGGAGCTCTCTGAATGTTGCGGTGCAACTACGGTGCTTTTAGCCATCAATAACACCGATTCTGACGTTTCTCATGGTGGAGAGCTTGAGATTATCAGCGGCCGTGGAACGATAATGGAGGAGATTAACGGCTTTCGATATGAAATCAGCCCTAATGCCTTCTTTCAAACGAATTCTTTCGCGGCGCCATTACTAATGAAGAGCGCATTGGACGCGATACCTGAGCTTTCGGAAAAGGTCGTGCTCGATCTTTATTGCGGATCTGGTTTTTTCACCATCCCGATGGCAACAAAGGCAAAGCGCTGTATCGGAGTCGAAATCATTGAGGATGCTATTCATGATGCGAACAGAAACGCTGGATTAAACGGTTCTAAAGCTGAATTTATCTGCGCAAAGAGCGAAGAGTATGCCTGGAAAGATTTGGGCGCCGATGTCGTTTTGGTAGATCCTCCACGAAGCGGAATGCATGACAAAGCGCTAAAGACGCTGCTTGACACCGCCCCTCAGGAGATTGTTTACGTCTCATGCAACCCAAAAAATTTCGCTCGTGAGATGGTACTTCTAAGGGAGAAATATCTGGTCGAAAGCATGGTCGCTATCGATATGTTTCCGCATACACCTCACGTTGAGCTAGTTTCAAAATTAGTTCGCAAGTAATCGAGGTCTAAAAACTGGTGTAGTAGAAAGATCTTTGGGGTGCCTTAGCTAGCTCAGCTAATCAACTAACTACCTTAAATTATTGTATAAATGTAGACTTATTCTCGCATGAGAATTCAGGCGAATTTTGCGCCAGTAGATAGGTTCAATGAGACACGAAATCCAGCGCTGCTCATAACCGTGTAGATGGTTCTAATGTGTGTGGGGGTTATTATGTGTGGTGCTAAGGGTCGCGCTCGTTCCAAACTACTCATTATTATATCAACTGTTTTAGTGCTTTTTAGCGCTAATATTGGTGTTGCTGAAGAAGAAGAGGGTTGTAAGTGTCCGATGGCGGAGCCGTTTAAGGAATACTACACCTCACCGGGTGGAGTTGTTTATATTTATGGGGCAGTCGATCTCGGCCCAACAACGGAGAATGACCTCTGCGGATATCCTTACCCATTCTGCACGACCAAGAAATGTAAGGTACGAATACTAGTGTACTACAACAGTTCTGGTAGCAAGTACGAAATTACCACGGAAACCAGAGCTTGTGCCGCTAAACCGAAAACGCGAATTGGCGATGATCCTGTTTGTGCGAATTGATACGAAAGGCATAAGAAGGTGAGAAGTTTCTCCAAAAGCAGCGCGTTCAAACTTAAAGTGCAATCGAGAGCGGTTGCGCTTCTTCAATTGAAAGATAAGACATTCCAAGGGTTAAAATCTTTTGAATTAACTCTGGATAAGAGTATCCAGCAGCCTTTGCGGAAAGCGTAAACTCCTCGTCATGCGCGATATTGGGGTTAGGGTTTGCTTCAAGAAAGTAGGGGACCCCGTCTTGATCAAGCCTAAAGTCCAGTCGGGCGTACCCGCTTAAACCAAGTATGCAATAAATCATCTTAGAAAGCCGCTCGATCTCCATTTTTACTTTACGGGGTAAGGCTTTGGCTTCACGACTCTTCGCCTCAACCTTCCTTTGATACGCTTCATCCCACTTCATCTTATCCGTCGCGATTAATTCAGCCCCCGGCGGAAGATTTTCGGCCGATAACTCCCAGATTGGTAATACTTTGAGCGATCTATTTCCAAGAACTGAAACGTAGAGTTCTCTCCCTTCGATAAACTGTTCTGCAATCGCATTAGTTTTTAGTCTGCGATGGACAAACTTTACTCGCTCTATAAGCGCAGCATGATCGTAGACCAACGAAGCTTGGGACACCCCTAATGAACCCTCCTCAATCTGAGATTTCACTAAAAGCGGATATTGAACGTCTTTAGGCGGAATGACGTCCCGCCCAAGAGCAAACAGGTGAAATTTTGGAACCGGAATGTTGTGGTAAGCTAAGATCTT